>JBIKLJ010000220.1:0-8097 GCA_044359895.1 Pirellula sp. | reverse complement strand
TCAATGTGTCTGTCGAAAAATGTGGGGCGAAAAATTTCAGAGCCCTAGTTTCGCTAACAATCTTTCGACCCACATTTTTCGACCGAAAGGGGCCGTCGGACGGCACCACCCACGGGGCGCTTGATTTGACGTTCTCATGATGATTCGCTCTTTCGAAAGAATTGCTACAAGAATTGTCGATTCAAAAGAAGAGATCCAAATTCAACTTGCAACTACCCACCCGAATAAATGCTGTGTCCCTTTGATGTGCCCATTTTTTCTCTAAACAAAATGAATGGCAATGGAAAAGAGGCTTCTTGGTTCTTACCAAAGATACCAAATCTTCGCTTGATGTTCACGAAAACTACACCTTTTCCACATAGAGCGGTAACATGATAGGACCCCCATAGTGAAGGAACGTTTAACAATCGTACTGCTCATGGGAAACCATTTTGAATTGCACCTGGACCGACGCAAGAAGTGTCTTCCTTAGTGACCTGCATTTGGGTTGGAAGCTTTCCAATTCTTTTCATGTAGCAGGACTCCTACGTCAATGCTCGCCCAAGTTTCTTTACTTGGTGGGTGATACCTTCGAGTGGTTATACAGGCCCACTTCGTCGCTCGACGAACAGACTAGGTTTTTCCTAGCAACCTTATCGTATCTTCAGAACAACGGCACGACCATCTATTTCCTGCCTGGGAATCATGATGAGGTTTTGGCAGAGGAATCCTGTCATCAAGCTTGGTCAGTCGTTTCCCATAGGATTCATCAATGCAGTTCGGGCTCAAGGTTCTTGATCGTGCATGGCGACATCTTTGATTTGCATCGTGGTCGCGAATCCTGTTCCTGGAAAAAACTGGGACGATGGGTTTATCCCAGACTTGTTCAATGGGGAAATACTCTTTCGCGTATAGGATTCTCGCCCAACAACAAGGAACTGCATTGGTGTACCCACTGGAAGATGTCGAGCGAACGAGCCAAGAATCATATGGACGAGTTTCAGTCGTACATGATGGAGCTAGCTGAAGTCCATGATTGCGATGGCGTTGTTTGCGGGCATATTCATTTGCCCAAGGCTGCCAAATCGAACAAGCGCTTTTATTTTAATTGCGGTGATTGGATTGAGCACCGTTCTTTTGTATTCGAATGCCCACATGGCAATATGTTCTTGGTTCCCGATGCCCTGAATCCAACGTCGAATTTGAGCGCCCGATGTGAAGCTGATCCAATCGAATTTACACACTTAAAGATAGCGGTATGAGATTTCGTTTTTTCCAACAAGGAGCTTGGATATTATGGCAACGATAGTCTACAGCATGTGCGGCGAAGGTCGTGGGCACGCAACTCGGGTACAGACCATTGTCGAAGCGATGCTACCCAAGCACCGTTTTATCCTTCTGGCGGCGCGAGATGCTTACCACCAACTTTACGATCGGTATCAAGACAATCCATTTGTGAGTGTGCGTCGCTTACCAGGCTTGTTTTTCTCTTACCGTGGGCAAAAAGTGGACTACGGCAAGTCCATTGTGGCCTCCATCCCATACCTTTGGAAACTTCGCGCGCTAACCCGATACGTTTCAAAAATGATGGAACGGGATCGTCCAACTCTCGCGATCACCGATTTTGAACCGATTCTACCTCGTGCGGCTCGCAAGCTAGGGATTCCGTGGATTTCGCTCGACCACCAGCACTTTTTATCGGTGAGTGACTTTAGTGATCTGCCCTGGCAATTTCGATGGCGAGGGCTCTTTCTTCGAGGCTCCATTCCCTTGTTCTACAGCGGGCAAGCAGGTGAAGCGGTAAGCTCGTTTTACCATTTGCCAAGCCGCCCCGGTACAGAAACGACTCTTCGTATTGGCGTTCTTTTGCGACAAAACATTCTCGACTTTGCCGCCAATCCGCCAGCTCCCGCAGGGCACATTTTGGTTTACATTCGACGTCATGCACCATCGAATCTCTGGGAAACTTTGGAACGATCCGGGCGACCTTCGATTGTTTACGGACTAGGCGAAAGACTATCCACTGGTACGATTCAATTCAAGAAAATCGCAGAGCATGAATTTGTTCGGGATTTAGCCTCTGCCGAGTGTCTTGTCAGCACGGCTGGTAATCAGCTTGTGGGAGAAGCGTTCCATTTGAAGAAACCCGTGCTAGCCATTCCGGAAGACGGGAACTTTGAACAAGAACTGAATGCTTGGTTGGTGAAAAAATCAGGCGGTGGCTGGAGCACCTCGTTTCAGCAACTGACGCCTCATTATCTTCAACAGTTTCTTCTTGCTGTTCCATCGCTTAGGCGGCGACTTGAGGATCTGTCGGTATGCGGCAATAAAGAAGCGATCGAGTTCATCAGTGGCTTTTTGCCAGAACCAAGCGCCGTTACGGAACATCCATTTCTTTCACCAAATGTTTGGGAGCCAGAATCGGTAACACTATGAACATCCAAACATTAAAAAAACTTCCCGCAACCATGGGTCGTATCCCAGGATTGATTCGCGACATCCATCGAAATCGAAACCTGGGCTCGACGCAACCACGGCTGCTCACTTACACCGTCACCTTTCGATGCAATGCGCGTTGCATCATGTGCGATTCATGGAAAATGTCCGGTGACGGCGACATGAGCCTGGACGAAATCAGGCATGTGTTTCGGCAGATTGGGCAACTTGACGCCGTTCGACTTACCGGTGGCGAACCTTTCGTGCGGACCGACTTGTCAGAAATTCTGGACTTGGCTATTCGCTACCTGAATCCCCTTGGTGTTCATATCACGACGAACGGTTTTCTAACGGATCGAATTGTTCAGCTTTGCGAGCATCGCAATAAAAAAACTCCATTGCAATTAATGGTTAGCCTGGATGGTATCGAGAAGGAGCATAACCGTATCCGAGGCAGTAGCATTGCATGGAAAACGGCAATCGCCACGCTTGAACAACTGTGCGACCGCCAACAGGAACTGAATCTCGATCTTGCTGTCAACCAGACCATCGTGGATCCAACGGGAATGGAGCAATATCGACTGCTTCGCGAAAAGCTTCGTCCTATGGGTGTTCGGCACCAAGCGGTCATGGCTTACGACACCAGTGCAACGTACAACTTAGAACGAGAACTTGATGTTGCACCTCGACAAATCGGCGAATTCGCAACTCGTGGCACGTTCACACCGGCTCAATTGGAAGCATTTTTCAACGAAGTAGAATCCGATCTCAAGCAGCTCCCGTGGTGGGCAAGAGCCGCCAAAAGCTATTATCTCAATGGGATTCGGCAACGCCTGCTTCCTTCGTCCGAGCAAGACGAATGGACCAATCCAAAATGCGTTGCACTTCATTCTCATTTGCGCATTTTCCCCAACGGCGATGTACCCACCTGCCAATTCAACTCAAAAACGGTCGGCAATTTAAAGCGTCAGTCGTTCCAAGAAGTTTGGAACAGCCAACAGGCTGCCAACCAACGCAAATGGGTGCGAGGCTGCGTAGGGTGCTGGGCGGAATGCGAAGTTGTACCTAGCGCGATTTACACCCTGGACATGCTGAAGCCCATTTCGACTCCCAAATCGAGTCCAAAGAACTTCGTCACGGCCGAACCGCAAATCGTCGCGATTCGAAAGATGGCTGAGCCCAGCCAAGTTTGAACTTTCGATTCTACAAAACAACCCTACCCATTCTGCAGTCGAAACTGCAGAATGCTGCAAAGCACATTTTCCTAACGAATTCGCAAACCGGGTGATACGAATCGCTTCTCCAGATGCGAAAATCCGAATTGCACAATCAATGCCAAGACAGCAGCTGGAACTGCTCCCTGCAAAATCAATGGGATGCTCGATAGGCGGATACCGGTCAAGATCGGTGCGCCATATCCACCTGCACCGATGAAGGCACCAATCGTTGCAGTGCCAACATTGATCACCGCCGCCGTTTTGATTCCTGCCAAAATGGATGGCAGAGCAAGCGGCAACTCCACCAGACGCAGCCTAGCCGCCGCATCAAGCCCCAGGACATCCGCCGATTCGATCGTTACCTTGGGAATCTGAGTCAAACCAGCATACGTGTTGCGAACAATCGGCAACAAGCTGTAGAAAAACAACGCCGCAATCGCAGGGACGGCCCCAAGCCCGAACAACGGAATCATAAAAACCAACAATGCCATCGATGGTAACGTTTGTATCACCCCGACAATTCCCAAAATCGTTTGCCCCGCAGTATCATTGCGAGCCGAAAGAATACCTAGCGGGATGGCGGTTGCGATGGCAAGGGATAATGAAATTGCCACCAAAAACATATGCTCAAGAGTCGTTCTTCCCAATCGCGAAAAGAACCGCTTCCATTCTGCTCCTACACCCACGGATTGCAGTGGCAGACTCATGCTCAATTTTTTGTTAAGGAATTCGGCAGCAACGTTCGACTCCAGCTGACGGTCCAATCGAACACCTGCGGTCATCGACGACATTTCTTGGGAATTGATGGCGTTTTCTAGTTTCAGAATCGCTTCGGCAACTTTGGGAAGTCGCTTGGGCAAATCGTCTCGCATCAACACCATAGCGTAGTACGTTGGAAAAAAGCCCTGATCATCTTCCAATGTTCGAAGCCGATAGAATTCGATTTCTGCATCGGTTGTGTACAAGTCGGTGATTTGGATCGAGTTGTGTTCCAAGCCGCGATAGGCAAGATTATGGTCCATCGTTCGGATATCGGTTTGCGGCAAACGGTACTTTGCGGCTAGCTGACGCCATCCATCTTTGCGTTCCATGAACTCGTCGCTGATTCCCAGTTTCAGATCGGGGTGGTTTCGTAGATCGCTGATCTTGGTGATCTTTAAAGGTTCGGCAACCGATTCTCGCATACCCAACGCATAGGTATTGTTAAAGCCAATTCGGTCGGACATCACCACCTTCAACTTGGCCATCGCTTCACGCATATCGCTCTCGGAATGAATTTCGGCCCCTTGCTTGATCGACTCGGCAAGAAGCTCTTCGCGAATGGTTCCGGTATAGTCAACGTACGCATCGATATCGCCTTGCACCAAAGCTTTCCAAAGCACTTGCGTTCCGCCAAGCTCGGATCGGTGCTCGACTTGAGCGCCGGCATCCCGTGCCAAATGCGACAGCAGATCGCCAAGGATGACCGACTCGGTAAAGCTCTTGGAGCCGATTCGAACGATTGGCTTTTCCTCTGCGATCAAATCAAGATGCGGAAGGGTCAAAAGCAAAAGGAAGCCAAATGCGCGGAACGAATAGTATGTGGCAGTGCGAATCACGATTGAGGTATCCGTTGAGCATTGATGAATCGAGCGACATACTCGTTGGCGGGATTTTGAATCAGATCTTCAAGCCGTCCTTCTTGGACCACTTCTCCTTCGCCCAACATGAGCACTCGGTCGCCGAAGAACGAAGCCTCGCCCATGTCATGTGTCACCATGATCGAAGTCTTCTTGAGCGTGCGAAAGATTTTCAGCAAATCCTCTTGGAGATCGAAGCGAACCAACGGGTCCAGCGCTCCCATGGGTTCATCCAATAAGATCACAGCGGGATCCAACATCAGGGCTCGCATGATCCCAACTCTTTGTCGTTGCCCCCCAGAAATTTGAGAGGGATATCGATCGAGAGCGAGGCGGGGTAGTCGCGTTAAATCCGCAAGCTCTTCAATACGATTTCGAACTCGGTCGGCATCCCACCCCAGTTGCGTTGCCAGAAGGCCGACATTCTGACGTGAAGTCAGGTGCGGAAACAGGCCACCATCCTGGATGACATACCCCATACGTTGCCGCAGCTGCTGGAGATTCTTTGGCGTAATCGGAACGCCATCGAACAGTATCGTACCCGTATCGGCTCCGACCAAGCCAACTAGAACTCGCAAAAGCGTGCTTTTACCACACCCGCTTGGCCCAATCAAAACCGTCGACTCACCGGTCCGAAACTCCATGGTGGTTGGCTTGAGCACTTGGAGCGTGCCAAAGGATTTGGATACATTCTCGAGTGCAAACATAGTTACCTAGACAGGCTCTTGCGTTGAGAGTTCATTTCATGGAGCATCGTTTGGACTCGACTTTCGATTTGATCGGTAAGCTCAGTCGGGGAAACTCGCTTGTCCTTGCCCGGCATCAAGGTAATCGGCTCATCGAATCGAACAAGCACTTCCCGTTCTGCATGGACGGTCGGGTAGGGTGCTTCCAAGGCGTCTTCTTCCAGCTTGTCCAGCGTTTCCGCAATTCGTTCGATCGATGGGTTTTCGATCAGATAATTGCCAGGGTAGCTGTACAGCTGTGTCACTAAAAACATATGATCCATGTCAGAAGCCCATTGCCTTTGCACTTCTGCGGTTGCAGATCCCTGATCCCCGTCTCGCAGTTCGATAATCTTGCGACGTACTTCTTTCACTCGTTCCGGAACCAAATCAGAACGCACAGCAAGGCCATAACGCGTCTCGCTTTGGCTCAAGAGACTGGATGATAGTCGGTTGACGCGCTCGCTGAGTGTACCAGATTGGTTCTCCCGAAAGTGCTCCAGTTCCTTCAAAGCCAAAAGACCGGACGCCACATGCAGCACGCGATCCTTCAGCGGAAAATCCACTTGAGGTCGCCAATACAGTCGACGTTCCAGCTTTTCAATGACCTTCAGTAAGCTCGGCGTAGGATCTTGGCTGTACCAGCGTTTGATGGCAACCGGAAGGACGGCGACAGGCCGAGTTGATTTTCGGGCCGCTAGAACAGCGATCGACGCGGCTCCATCCCGGAACGGTGTCACACGATCGTTCATGTGATAAACGTCTCCTTCCGGAAAGATCACCAACGGGTGCTTGCGATTCTGGAGCACATCCACGGCCGTCTTCAAAGCTTGAACGTCCGTCCCTTCACGATCCACGCTAAAACAACCGCAGCGCTGCATGGATTCGCATTCGAAGCGTTTGCTCATCGCAAACACTTGCCACGCGGTCATGATGTAAAACGGCGTTTGCAAAGGTTCCGACGCAGCAATCAAACAATAGGAATCCCAATGGAAGGAATGATTGGGGGTCAGCAACACCCCATGTTGAGCGGCCAATGACGAACGCAAATGCTCCAAACCTACAACATCAATCCTGTCAATCTTCTGTTTACGCAGCGCTTTTCGCCGCAATCCTTGAGTCCATCGAAACCACCAAGGGGTCATTTTCGGAGGCCACTGGCCTTCGGGGGTGCTATAGGGCTGAATATTCAAAATCAGACGTTCTTACCAATATCTTGGTGACTTAAATAGAAATATCGAAATCCGAATTTGGTCCGTAGCAAACTACTTTAACCCCTCGGCAGCGACTACAGACTTTCCAACATTCTCTTGAAACTTCGCGTTCAATACATAGGGTGGAATGGAAACGTTTTTGAAGAAATCGGGATTGGGTTGGCAGATTCGATTCACGGTCTGCTGAGTCGTCTCCCCTTTTTCTTCTTGCAGCACTTGAGGTGCCGTGGCAGTCATCGTTGTGTTGAACACCTTTTTTCCTTCATTGAGGATAACTAGGTTGTGGGTCCATGGGGTGAAAGTAACCTTGTCCGATGGACCCGATGGCCGAGGCCCGAAACCAGGTGGCGCGAAGAAAGGCCCAAAACCTTGTCGAGTATAGTACTCGGCAGTATCGCTTTGCCCTTGAGTGATTGTGACTCGAATCACGTTATCCGAACCTGGCTCCTCCAGCCATTCCAGTTTTTTGATTTTGCCAGTAACGGCTTCTCGAATTCTGGCCTGTGCATCTTGAGGCGTTGGACCGAAATCATATTCGACAGAAACTTTGCTTCCTGGTTTCAATGCGTAGGAAGTTTCCGGATCGATTTCGCTCGAATTGACAGCTGCATCATGTGGCAAGCGATACAAGCCAACCGAAGTTCCTTCGTCGCCTCCGAACCCCGCAAGGAGATAGCTTCCTAACGACGCCTTTGCAGCATTCATTTCATAGTTCCAAATGGGAAGGCCGGTAGAGGTATCGTATAGCGTTGCGCCCACCATCAAATTCTTTCCAAACCAGTGCAGACTTGTATTGGGCTGCTCTTGGCTGACAGGCAACGTTCTGATTTCTTTTCCATCCTTGGTGCTGTAAAGCGCAACTTGGAATGGACGAAAGGCAGCCAACATGGTTGCGTCCGACGAAAAC
>JBIKLJ010000219.1:0-8141 GCA_044359895.1 Pirellula sp. | reverse complement strand
AAAGTATCCGGTACGCCGAATCCAGCGTCATCGATTAGCACAATCAGAACGTTGGGAGAATCCTTTGCTAACCGATTTGGTTCAACACGCCGCTTGTGAACGGATTCCTGTAAAGTTTGCCCCGCCTTGCTCGCAGAGGGCGTCATCGGGAAAGGCAGCACGGAACCGTCGTCCTGCTGTGCGTTCGCAAATGCCCCAAAATGGAAGAGTACGCTGGTCATCAAGAGGCTAATGTATTTCACGATGTGCTTACTTATCTAAATAGAGATTATTTCAAAGCATGGATTACGACTATTGTCAAACATCGTCTCGGACAGTGCTAAGGCGATCTGTAATGCGCCGAAGCCTTGTTGCCACAAAGATCAGTACGCAACCAATTACCAATGCAACGACGGCGATTAGCCACGAAATTGCGACGACACCTGTGCTGGGCCAAACAATGAGAATCAGTCCAATGACCGCTAATACAGCTCCGACGGTTCCGAACAGCCGGCGAGACTCGGCATCAGAATCACTGCTTCGGTTTGACAGAAACATTCCGCTCCCTTGAAGCAATGCCCATACCCCCATCAGCGTCAGGAAGAGTCGCACACTGATACCTGTCCAGAAAATCAAGATCGCACCGACAACGATACTGACGATCGCGAACACAGGAAATCCGCTTTTGCCATCGGACCGAACAGCTCCAATAGCACCGACCACTCCATCGAACAGCAAGTAAGCACCAAGCAGGTTGACCAGAATTCCAATTGTCTTATCAGGCCAGAATAGAGCGACGACTGCTAAGCACAGGGCCATGATGCCACGAATCATAAACCACCACCAAATGTCGTCGAGCTTGTTGCTGACGCGTTGCTTGGCTGCGGTCACAACTTGCTGCAATTTCTCTCGTTCGTCAGGCATTTATTTATCTTTTATGATGCAAAATTGAACAAAAATTCACGAACGAAACAGAGTCTAAGGGAAGGATCTCTGTTTTCTTCGTCCCACTTGTTGTCATTGCTTACTTCTTCAAATACTTGATTGTCGTTGCACCGATCGTCCCGTTGAAGGCAAATGGTGCTTGGTCAAAGTAATCGAGCGAAACTGGCGAATCCAAATCTGTCCCAATGTCAAACGTCGCATTGGAGGTGAAATGCAGCGACATAGCGGCTGGTACTTGGCCTTGCGCCACTTCCTTGCCGTTCACCTTGAGCCAGACATCCATTGGTCCGCCGATCTTGGCTGCCAGTTTCGATTCAATCTCAATTTTCACTTTGCCGGTCGGTAGTTTGTCTTTGGACTTGAGCTTTGTCCTTTGGACCTCGAACAAGTTAAATTCGTAACAAAGCAAACCGTCCTTCACGTAGCAGGTGATTCCGCCAGAAAAACCTGCGAGCGCATATAGAACACCGTTAGCATTTGCAGGCACATCGACTTCCATCGTGACCAAGCTATCGACTTTGCCAAGTTTGGGGGCGGCCGATTCTGGCATACGCGTTATTGGACTATCGAAAGTCCATTCGGTAAGTGATGATGCGGGCGCGTCCTCTGGATGGAACATCGCTGTGGACCATAAGCCACCACCGATCGGCAAGTTCTTGTTCTTGGTCGATTCGAGCAAGAAAAGCATCTTCATCTCTTCAAGCTTCTTCGGGTTGGAAGCTGCAAGATCGTTCGCTTGGCTCCAGTCTTCATCGATATTGTAAAGTTCCCACTTGTCCGTTAGTGGCGACCACTCTTTGATTCCTTTGGGCATACCACCAACCCAGGGCTCGCGAGGACCTGGAGCACTTGCAAACCAACCATCGTGATAAATCCCTCGGCTGGCCATAATGTCAAAGAACTGAGTCTTGCGATTACCCGGTGCCTTTGCATCGCCAAAGGCATAAGTCATGCTAACGCCATCAATCGAATCTTGCTCGAAACCATTCACGACTTTGGGTGGTGTGATTTTCGTCAGTTCGTAAATGGTCGGAACGATGTCGATAACATGATGGAACTGCGGCCTTGCAGTCGGATCCGCTTTGATACGTTTGGGCCAAGCGACAGCCATCGGTTGACGGGTACCTCCAAAGTGCGCACCGACCAGCTTTGTAGATTTGTAAGGTGTACTCCCCGCCCATGCCCAAGCAGCGTGATACATGTTATCGGTTTTCGGGCCACCGAGTGCATCAAGGCCGCCAAGCTCATCCAATGCCTTCAAGTGTTGGGAGATCTTCGTTGGAATACCATTCTGTGCAAGTTGCTCGCTGATGGTTCCATAGAGTCCTTCTGCAGATGAACCATTATCGCCCCAAATGTAGAATATGAGGGTGTTGTCGAGTTTACCTTGCTTCTCAATTTCATCGATGACACGGCCCGCATTGTAGTCAGCATGCTCAGTGAAACCTGCGAAAACTTCCATCAGACGACGCTGAAACGGCTTTTCATCGTCTGGAATCGAGTCCCAAGATGCCATGGAAGCTGGTCGTGGAGTTAGTTGTGCGTTTTGTGGAATCCAACCTTTTGCTTTCGCCTTTATGAATACACGTTCGCGATACTTATCCCAGCCGTCGTCGAACTTACCTTTATACTTATCGGCCCATTCCTTCATGACTTGATGCGGGCCGTGCGAAGCGCCTGGAGCCCAATACATTAAAAATGGCTTGTCTGGTGCATAAGCCTTTTGCTCTCGTAGCCACTTGATAGCGTCGGTTGCAATGTCATCGGTAAGGTGATAGCCCTTGGGAAGATGCTCGGTGACAGGGTTGGTATTGCGAGTTAGAGTTGGCTCGTATTGCGAGGCCTCACCGGCGAGGAAGCCGTAAAAATACTCGAAGCCGTAACCGGTTGGCCAATAATCGAACGGCCCCTTCGATGTAATCTGCTCTTCGGGTGTGTTGTGCCACTTGCCCCAAGCGCCGGTATTGTATCCGTAGTTCTTTAGAACCTCGGCAACGGTTGCAGACGACTTTGGAATAGTCCCACTGAACCCATCAAAATCGTTCGCGATCGCGGCAATCTGCCCATTACCAACTCGCGTGTGATTGCGCCCTGTAAGCAGTGCGGCTCGCGTGGGAGAACACATAGCAGTGGAATGAAAGCGATTGAAAGAGATCCCCATCTTCGAAACACGATCAAGCGTTGGAGTATTGATTTCACCACCGTAAGTCGATGGTGTACCTGGTCCGAGATCGTCCATCAGAATCACCAGAATATTAGGTGCACCCTCCGCAAGATGCCTGGGTTCAACGCGTTTCTTGTAGACGGAATCCTGGATCGTCAATCCAGGAGTCGAACCAGAAGGTGCCGGCGGGAATGGAAGGATCTCTTGCGCAACAACATTTGTGGCGGACAGTATGCTAAACAAGAGAAGGAAGCCCAGGGATGTATTTCGTATCATGATGCGATTTTGCTTCCGCTGCTTTTTTTGCGTTTGATTGTTGAATTGGAGAGAAATCAAGTATTGTTCTTTCACTTACTCGCCGGGCCCACCGCGATGATTACTTTTACTAAGTCGCCGGTAAAATTGAACGGCGACTCGTATTGGTGACTGACTGGTGTGCCGGTATTGCGGCCGAACAAGAGGCCATAACCTGTCACTGAGCTATACTGGCCGGCCATCTTGATGTCCTTTTTCTCGGCAACTGGTTTGCCATCGACAGACAAAACAACATTGCCAAGGAAGTAATCTGGCTTGAGGTTCTTTTTGGTAGGCGTGAAATGCGCACTCAAAGTGTGCTTGCCTTCGGGGATAACGATTGGGGAAACAACGTCGACCTCACCAAGCTTGAGGTAGTTGTGAACGTAGTGAAACTTTCCATCTTTAAGAAATAAACTCCACCCGCCAAATTCGCCGCCCGTGCAGGCAAGCACTCCTTCTGCTCCTTCTTGGGGAATATGAACGTGGGCAGTGATGGTGTGCTCAACACCGAGCAACTGTGGCGCGGCGAGTGGATGCACGATCGAAGTGTTCGGGTAGTAAGTGTATTCATCACGAGGCTGTGCGGCGACCGGGCGAGTAGGATCTGCGACTCGCTCGTAGCGGCGATCGTCGAGCGGGAAAACGCCGTTCGCGTCTGCTTCCTTGCGCCATAGCTCTTGAAGTTCCTTAAGCTTTGCCGGATTGGCTGGGGCGACGTCGTTAGACTCGGTGGGGTCTTCGTCGGTGTGATAAAGTTCCCATGTATCTTCGGTGTACGGCGTATCCTTTTTGTGCCAGACAACAGCCTTCCAACCGTTCGACCAAATCGCTCGACTACCGAGCATCTCGTAATACTGCGATTGTTTACGAGTCTTAGCGGAGCCATCGTTGAACGTATATGCCATGCTAACGCCAGGCATTGGCTGTTGCTTCACACCATTGACTGACGTGGGGGCCGGCAAGTCGGTGACTTCGAGAATCGTTGGAACGACATCCACAAGATGGTGATACTGGCTCCTGATCGATCCGTGTTCTTTGATCTTGGCTGGCCACGAAACAATGAACGGATCCGTATTGCCGCCAGAGTGAGTATCTTGTTTCCAACGTTTGAAAGGTGAATTGCCAGCCATGGACCAACCCATAGGATAGTGCGGGTCAGTGGATGCGCTACCAGCGGCATCTAAGTTCTTTACCATCTCCTCAACAGTATCGGGGAAGTAGTTTCGGAAACGATCGGTATTAAGCGTACCGTCGCGTAGGCCTTCCTGCGAAGCGCCGTTGTCGGAGGTAAGAATGATAAGTGTGTTGTCGGTAATACCCATTTCATCGAGCGCTGCGAAGAGCCGGCCGATCTCATGGTCTGCATGATCAAGGAAACCAGCAAACACTTCCTGCAAACGTGCATAGACTTTGCGCTGGTCGGCGTTTAAATCCGACCACGCTTGCACACCCGGATTCGATGGTGGTAGCTTGGCGTTCGGCGGCATAATGCCGAGCTTCTTCTGTTTCTCAAACGATTGTTCGCGGACCTTGTCCCAACCTTGATCGAACTGCCCCTTATACTTCTCGATGTATTCTTTGGGCGCGTGCAATGGCGCGTGGCATGCCCCGAGAGCAAGATAGGTGAAGAAAGGCCGACCGGTGCTAGTTTGCTGAAGATCGCGAATGTAAGAAATCGTATGATCGACGAGATCAGTTGTAAGATGATAACCTTGTCGCTTCGGTGTCTCGATCATCGTATTGTCTTGAATTAACAGCGGCGCCCACTGATCGGTTTCGCCACCGAGAAAACCATAGTAGCGTTCGAATCCCATTCCAAGTGGCCAACGGTCATATGGCCCCGCTGCAGTGTACGCAGTGTAAGGCGTGAGGTGCCATTTGCCGAAAGCGAGTGTATTGTATCCGTTCTGCTTGAGCGTCTCGGCAATGGTTGCGGCGCTCTTGGGGATAGAGCCGTAGTTGCCTGGAAAACCGGTAGCAGCTTCTGTAATCGCTGCCATGCTGACGGCCTGATGATTTCGACCGGTCAGCAATGCAGCACGCGATGGAGAGCACAACGCAGTGGTATGAAAGTTGTTATATCGCAATCCGCGGGATGCTAGCTTGTCGATGTTGGGCGTGGCGATCGGCCCCCCATAACACCCCAGTTGCCCGAAGCCAACGTCATCCAAAAGGACGATCAATACATTGGGTGCACCCTTAGGCGAAGTAAGCGGCAATGCGGGCGAGAAGTCTGGTGTCGAGTCCTTATAGGTTTCCCCAATCTTACCCTTGAACTCAGGTGCAGGTGGCGGGAGGATGGTGCGGTCCTGAGCTTGCAAAGAAGCTATCGGAAAAAGAAGTACAACGACTTGGATGAACACTCTGGCTTTCATGGTACTGGACCCTTTTGATCACTTGAGGGTGACGGTAGCTTCTGGGAACTTCCATGTGCCGTCTAGGATTTCCTTCCGAGGCCGGTAAAGACGGACGATGTAGTTCCAGCCCGGGGCGATAGGCAGGTAGTTGGCTGCGGTATTCGGTGCGCCGCCGAACTGGATGTTCACGGTGCCATCGGCATCTGCTTTGGCGGTGACGTTGTTTACGGAGTAGGCCTTTTGTTCGTTCTCGAACATAAAGCCCTTGGAATCATACATCGTGATGGACCAAAATCCGTCAACAGGCACGTCCTTCACCTTCAGATTGTATGCGGTCTTGCCGTCATTATCTTTTGGGAAAAACGGCACATATTCAGCATCGCGGCGGGGATTGCCGCCCCAGCCGGCGGCAGTGCTGACCAGCCAACTGATCGGCTCAACCTCGTCTTTGCGTCCGAAGCGGGGTTCCTTGAGTCCTTCCAGTGCGAACAACGCTTGCAGCGCCTCGCGGGCTTTTTTAAGAGTGACCGGGTCCCATTGCGGCACGTCGAATGTTCCAATCTTCGCTTGATCGATCTTAATTGCGTCCTGCGCGGCATTGGCGACTTTAACATCCGCGGGATCGTTGGCATTCACAAATGTGCGGACAAGAGCCACGAAGTAACGTGTACCTGCCTGCTCGCGAGTAATGGTGACGCTTGAGGGTGAATAGACAGTATCGATGACGTAGTGATCTTCGTTAATTAGCAACAACGACATGAAACGCTTCCCAGATTCCGGCAGTTTTATGGTGACCGGCGCGGCATCGAGGTCGAACACTGCGGCACTATAGAGCGTATCACGGTTCATACGGACAACGTCCTGCTTGTCGATGGGCGTAGGCGTCCGGTTGTGGTCGAACTTACCGAATCCACCCCTAGCGACGAACCGCGAGAAATACATATTCGTCTCTGCACGAGCAAAGTTGCTCACGTTGACGAGAGTTGGATCATCTGCAAACGCGGGGATAGTCAATACGAGGCCGATAAATGCAGCGAGGATGAAACGTTCGGCTTTCATTTTTGTTGCGATTCTATTCTAAAGGTGTGGCATCAGGAAACTTCCACGAACCGTCGAGGATTTCCTTGCGGGGCCGATAGAGGCGTGCCGTGTAGTTCCAGCCCTTTGTGATTGGGATATAGTTCGACTGCTTTGGATCGCCACCAAAATGAATGGTGATGATGCCTTCACTGTCCTTCTTGGCAGTAATGTTGTTGTACGAATAGGCGTTGGCCGCATTCTTCTCAAAGAAGCCTTCCGCGTTGTAAACGCTAACGGACCAGAATCCATCCACTGGTACATCTTTCACCTTGAGAACATAGGGCGTGGTTCCATCATTCTTTTCAGGGTTCACATTTAAGTAGATCGCATCACTTTCTGGGTTTCCGCCAAAGCCGCCCGCTGTACCGATAAGATGTCGAACGGGGTCGACGTCGCCCACGTCTCCGAACATACGCTTGCTATCACGCAGTGTGCGGCCCATGAGTTTTAACCCGTTACCGACTTGCTCTCGCGAGGCCGCGTCCCATTCGGGGATTTCAAAGATACCGGGAGAAGTTTGCTTGACTACAATCTGGTCCTGGATCGCGTTGGCCGCCTTCAAGTCTTCAGGATTCCCCGGATCCACAAGCGTGCGAAAAGCTACCTGAACGTAGCGGGTGCCGATCTTCTCACGGGTCAGCACATACTCGCCCGGATCATAGGCAGTAAGCTTGATATAGTGGTCCTCGTTGATGACGAGCATAGATTGGAATCGCTTTCCAGTATCTGGCTTGACGATCGTCACCGGCTGCGTGAGATCGAAAACTCCAAACGAGTAGAGCGTGTCGCGGTTCATGCGTACGACCAACTGATTGTCAATAGAAATAGTCCCGCGAACATGCCCGATTTTCCCGAAGAATCCGTCGTCGACTTTCTTCTTAAACATAAAGTCGGTTTCGGCTCTCCGGAAATTGTCGGGCGTAACCGGATTCTGTGCGATGGCGCTCGCAAGGAATAGACCACAAAAGGCGATGGCAAGAATGATAGGCTTGGCCTTCATACGTCAGTCTCTTTCTAATTTATCAGTTCAACGAAGATACTCTTGATCTTGCCGGAAAATGCGAACGGGCGATTTGCACGTTTATTTGCTTCCTGGCGAAGTACTGCGAGTAAGTGCTTCCATCGCTTGATCAATCGTGAAACTCGCAGGCTTCTGACGGGGAGGGAACTCCTTGAAGGTCATTAGCGTCTTGCCAACGATGTTTTGAATCGGCACTGCCATGTAGGATCGGCGGTACCACCAATCGTTGTAACCCATGCCCTCTTGGCCTCGCTCAAACGGGTCAACTTCGAGATCGAAGAAGATCGGCGCACGTAGT
>JBIKLJ010000218.1:0-8161 GCA_044359895.1 Pirellula sp. | reverse complement strand
CCCATGCGGACAAAAACCGCCCGGTCTCGTTTGATCGTCCATCGTTACATTCCCCACAACCCTACTGTTCGATACCTGGATGCTTAAAATGGAGCGGATGTCGCAAGACTGGTGTCCCGACTTGTTGAACTGAAGCTTCGTACAGTTAGTCTGAATTCCGCCGCCGCGTCTTCGCGCGGATTTGCGAAAAATACAAAACCGAATGTATTTCAAGGTCCGACCAAAAAGCACTTCGAAATTCTGAAACTATCGTTTTCCGGTTTGCTTTCACTTGATTTACAATACGAGTGTCGGGTTGTTTTGCGTCGTCTTAGCAGCGAGTTCAACATTCCTAATCGAGCAATCGACGTTCCTATCAACCATCGTTTGGCAGCAAAAAGAATCTTCGCATGAGTCAAGACAACACTTCAAAGCTAGATCTGCTTGAAATCGTGGGCAAGATCTGGAGAGCCAAATGGAAGATACTTCTTTTCCAGATAGCGACCACCGCGTTTTGCATTGCCGTTATCCTATTCTGGCCAAGAACCTACCGCTCCGAAGCAAGGCTGTTCCTGCAGTTGGGACGGGAATCGGTTGCAATTGATCCCACCGCGACCACTGGCCAAATGGTTGGGGTCATGAACTCCAGTCGAGAAGACGAAATCGTAACAGCCATGGAAGTGCTTCGAGGCGGAGGCATGATTTCCAAAGTTGTGGAAAAGCTGACTCCGCAAGTTGTGCTCGGAGAAGTCGCGCCCAGCAAATCAGAGAACGGTGAAGACAAGGCCGGAGATGCTGCTACCGGAGATACTATCCCCGGAGCAGTTGAACCCGTGGAGAAAAAGGAAGACGGCGCAATTCACTTCGCGAAGGAAATCCTCGGACGATTTTCACGCACCTTAAGCCAGATTGATCCTTTGTCCGATTTCGAACGAGCGACCATCCTTGTCGCCAAGAGCTTGAAGATCGACGCGGAACGCAAGTCGGAGGTGATCGTCATCGAATACGAAGCGGACTCGCCAACGCTGGCTCAAGTCGTTGTAGACGCTTTCATCACTACCTACAAAGAGGAAAACGCACGGCTTCATAGCACGGAGGGGTCGCAATCATTCTTCGATAAACAACAAGAACGTTTGGCAAATGAGCTCCAGTTGACGAACTCGGCTCTTCGTGAAGCCAAGAACCGAATGGGCCTGGCATCTATCCAAGGCCATCGTGAAAGCTTGGAAGCAAGAGCAAGGGAGATTGCCCAAAGCATCTCGGAGACTGAACGATCTTTGATTGAAACCCAAGCCAGGATCAAGAAGCTGAAGACCGAACTTGCTTCCATGCCTGAAAGGATTTCAAGCTCCGAGGTCGACAAACCCAATGTTGCCACCGAACAAAAGTCGACGCAACTGTACGTTCTGCAATTGCAGGAAATGGAGTTCAAAACAAAGTATGCACCCGAGCACCCCAAAATGGTTGCCATCCGGTCGCAATTGGAGCAAGCAGAGAAACAGTATCGCCAACAATCCACCAATCGTCCCGAGACCACCAACGACATCAACCCAGTGCACCGCGACCTGACGATCGACTTTATCAAATCGGAAACATCCGAGAATGGCCTGACGAAAAAGCTGGAAATTCTTCGTGACCAAGACAAGGACATTCTGAATCAAATACGCGAAATCAACGCCTTTGAAATCGAGATCACCGATCTCGAAAGAAACGCCACGCTCAGCGAGAAGAAGTATATCGCGTACTCAGAAAGCCTCGAGCAAGCTCGAATGAATCGGGAGCTTGAGAAGGTCAAGATCTCCAGCGTCAGCGTCGCGCAAGAAGCGACCTTGCAAGAACGCCCTGTCAAACCATCGAAGCAGTTGGTAGCTCTGTTTGGGATCATGACTCTGTTTTTCGGAAGCTTAGGAATTGGTTTGGCAGCAGCTAAGCTGGACGACCGCCTCACCACATCTCAAGCGGTCAAAAACAAAGTGGGAGTTCCTCTCCTGGCAACGATTCCCACCTCCCGATACCTCGCACGATCTAATCTTTCACGATAGAGCCTACCGCCATGCAATCGACCGTTGAAGAAACTTTGCCGAAAGTCGCGAAAGAAGCCAATGAATCCATGGAGGCGGGACTGATCGATTCGGTTTTGATGAAGCTTCAATCGTTTCAGAACGACCGAGATTTGGGCAGCCTTTGCGTTGGAATTGCGAGCTGTGACTCAGGCTGCGGCGCGACAACCATCGCGGCTCAACTCGCAGGCCAAGCGGCCTTGAACGGCATGGGCAATGTCCTTCTTGTCGACGCGAATTACAATCGGCCAGCTGTTCACCGGCGTTTTCGCGTTAAGCGAGGACCAGGTTTACTTGACAGCTTAGTTAAGGGACTTGATGTCCCTGAATGTATTCAACCAACGGACCATGCCGATCTCAATCTAATGACCTTGGGAAGCAAAGAACTATCAACTCAGTCTGTTTCGCCTATCGCGTTAAGACCTTTCTTTGACGATCTTCGCTCGCGCTACCAGTTGGTCATTGTGGATCTGCCCGTCATCGCTCAAGCAGGCTTGGGGCTATTCTTTGCATCTCAAGCCGACGGGACCATTCTTATTCTGGATGGAAAAACGACGAAGACGCGGCAAGCAAAAGCAGTTGTGGAACTGATGAAAGAAAACCAAGTGCCAGTGGTCGGCGCAATTTTGAACAAGCACATCGTGACGTTACCGCGTTGGCTAGCCCGATGGTTTTAATTCCGTGAGTTTCATGACTTGGAATCCCGAGCGCACGGCAGAGGGAATGACGCAAGCTCCGGAACGCTCTCGCGTCGGTTCCCTTGTTTTCGGTTGGCTCAGCATTTCGGGTTGGTGTGTGTTCGCTCTTTACACCATTTCGTTGATGGGGCTGACCCATGACATCGACGCATTTGCCACACGTTCGATTCGTGATTACGAAGCGAACGACGGAATGGACGAAGCGGAAGCATTTGAGAAAGATGTCCAGGCAGCGCCATTGCCACGGCGATTAGGGCTGTTGGGATTGATGGTTGTTGGAGCGTATTGTTTTGTATCAGCCCCTTTGGGCGTTCGGGTTCGCAACGTCACTATTCTGGCATCTGCGGCTGGCCTCTTGGGGTGGGCCACCCTCAGCCTCACTTGGTCGATCGACACGTCAGAAACAACTCGTGAATTGATTCGGGTCGTGATCTACACGGCCGTCGCAGTGGCTATGGCACGAAGGTTTCCAGCCAAAGAGATTTGCTTGATTCTCATTTTCAGCTTCCTGACATCCATTCTTGTTGCGTCGGTCATGGATGTGGTCGTTGGAAACTTTCGACCGTGGCAATCGCTGCATCGTCTGCAAGGTTCGCTCCACCCGAACGATCTTGGACGGCAAGCATTGTTGGTTGCGGTTGCGGCCTATGCCTACATGTCGGTGAAATCAGAGCGGACGGTTTGGCTGATCATTTGCGGCCTAGCGATTGTCATTCTTGTTCTAACCAAGTCCCGAACGAGCTTCATTTCCCTGTTCGCAGGGCTGTTGATGGTAAGCATGATTCGCGTTCGGGGCTATCAAGCAGTCGCCTGGCTCACCACGCTCTTGGTCATCGTGTCGTTCGCTGGCCTATCATGGCAGTTGCTCAGTTCCGAAATCCGATCTTCCATCGCAGGCGGAGCTACGCTGGGACGTAAGGATAAAGCGGCCGCCCTGACCGGGCGATTCCCACTTTGGGAGCAAGCTCTTCAACAGGCTGACAATGACTTGATCAGGGGAAGCGGGTTCGGAGCGTTCTGGAACAACGAGCGCACGAAAATCATGGGCGAAGAACTGGAATGGTTCCCGCGGCACGCTCATTCGGCATACATCGAAATGATTGTGAACTTAGGCTACATTGGCTTGGGAATACTATTGGTTCTGGTCCTGTCCATGCTTGCCACTTCTTTCTTTTCAAGCCGTCTAACTGGCCAAGTCCACTACACCGTTTGCACTGCGATCATTGTGTCCCAGATGGTCTATGGATTGACAGAAGCAGCACCGATTCTTCCTCGCGATCAAGGCTTGTTCAATGTCATTCTGATGTACGCGTTGGTCTTCTCGCACGGCGCTTCGGAAAAGCCGATGGAAGGGCAGGCTGCAGTATGATTACAGAGAATCGCTCGCCCAAGCTGTCCGTCTTGATGACCGTTTACAATGGCATGCCGTATTTGCCTAAAGCGGTAGAGTCGATTCTGTCACAAGACTTTACGGACTTTGAATGCATCCTCGTGGATGACGGATCAACCGACGAAACATCGACTTACTTTAAGCAACTCAGCGACCCAAGGGTATTGATTCTAAGTCAAGAAAACGGGGGAACTGCTGCAGCTTCCAACTTCGGACTCTCGCGGTGTCGCGGTGAATACCTTGCACGGATGGACGCGGACGACATCACTCTCCCGACCCGATTTGGTAAGCAAGTTCGATTCCTAGATGAGAATCCTGCCGTCGGAATCCTGGGGACTCAACTAGCATGCATGGGTGAATGCCGTACAGGCAAAAGCTTGAACCTGCCTTGTTCCAACGCAACGATTCGCCAGTCATTGTTAAAGGGAAAGCATGCTCTCTGCCATCCGACATTGATGATGAGAACCCAATTGCTTCGGGAAATCGGCGGCTACTGGAAACTCAGGCTCATCGATGATTGGGACATGATGCTTCGAATGACCGAGATCACTCAGGCCCATAATCTTAACGAGGTGTTGCACCATTATCGTGTGCATCGCGGTAGCTTAAATGGCTCTCGCATGAAGGAAATGCGTTTCGCCTACGACTACTCGATCGATGCTGCAATTCGCAGACAGGAAAGCCGCCCCCCCTTCTCCCCCGAGGAGTTTCGGCAATCCCTTTCGCAACGGCCTTTGGCAGCTCGCCTTTTCGCCTGCTTGGAGATCTATGCAAGATCCCAGTACCGTCTTGCCATCGCCGACATTCTTGGGAACGCGGTATGGATGGGTTACACGCGGTTAGCGATAGCGGCTCTGTGCCAGCCTGGCATGGCTTGGGCTCGGCTGAAACGAATGGTCGGAAGATGAAGCCAGATCTATCCATGCTGGATTCGCTTTCGCAAAGGCACCGGTCGAGCCAATCCGATCCCAAAGAGCAAGCCAATAGTTCGAGATGGTTGACCTGCGTCGCACTTGCTGGCATCCTCGTCTTGGGTCTCGCAGCACGATCGACCTTGGTTGTTCATAATCTTCCAGTCGCATGGCACGTGGACGAGCGATTCTTGCTCCGAGTCTTAGAGAGATTTTCGGTCGAGGACACGCTTGACCCTAATTTCTTTCAGTACCCTACTCTTTATCTGTACATCAATCACTTTGCATTGAGCCCTTTTCTGGGGCTGGAAGACTATCTGTGGGGTGGACGGGCTTTGAATTTGGTTTTTGTCGGACTTCTTACTTGCGCAGCGTTTGCATTGTCGAACGAATTGTTTGGATCAAAACGAGCCGGTGTATTGGCCGCCGCCGCAACGCTCTTTAGCCCGACCATGATTCTCAGCGCAAGCTACATTTCAACTGACACTCTGCTGTCGCTTTTCTGCATTGTGTCCGTGTGGTTGCTGACACGTTTCTTTCAAAGACAAAGAGACCGCGATTGGTTCTTCGGAGTTTTGTTTTTGGGGTTAGCCATTGCAACCAAGTACAGCGCTGTCAGCCTTCTGATCGCTTACTTGATTTACGAATTGTTTCAACCAGCCTCGGAATGGTCATCTCCAAGTGAGCCCGGTTCAGATCATTCCATGCGTCGATTTTGCCATCGAATATTGCAGGCGTCCATTCCCAAAGCTGCCATGAACGCGTTGCTGCTGATTGGCAGTGTGTGCATGCTGTTGGCTTATGCACTTTTCCCTAGGGAACAGCTGCTTGCCTTGGTTGGTTCATCCGGCGATCTTAACTCGACGATAGACGTATCGGACCGAGCGTTTTTAGATTCGATCCGAAACAAGTGCATGATGTTTGCATTGGCCCTGGGATCGATCGCATTCGCCGGGTATCTCGTTCCTCAATTTTCATTAAGAATTCGTCGAGTTCGTCCCCTGCTTGCGATTGGTATAGCCTGGGTTACGTTGTTGCTAACGTCTCCCTATATGATCTTTTCCTGGAAGAAGTTCGTCTACGATTTTGGCGCGTTGATGAAGAATAGCGCCGGAGGAACTGAACCTCAATGGATACCCTATTTTCAACGCTATTTTGCGATGGAAAGCATCCTGCTCCTGGCGCTGTTTGCGGTCGGGCTGTGGGTAGCGTATCGTCAAAAAAGAAACATCCAGTTCCCGTTGTTGTATCTAGGGATCTCGTATGCCATCATCGGGGGGGCGGGCTCAGGCTATCCACGGTATCTTGCTCCGTTGCTGCCGGTGCTCTTGGTGATTGCGACATGGGCATTGATTGCATGCTCGACCGTGTTTGCTAAAAAATTTCATGCATCGGGTGCAGCGGTCTGGATCCAGTGTGGCTTGGTGCTAGGGGTTGGGCTCGAGTTCTATCCGAAAGTCTTAGCTAGGCTTGATTTGCCCTTCAATGAAATGCGAGCATCCTATGACTACGTGATCGAACACAAGCCCAGCATGGTCTATTTCTCGACGTGCGCTCCGGATGTCGAGTTTCGGATGGCGGGCATAGCGGTCAAGGAGATTCCCTCCAGTTCGCTCAGCGCCAATGATCCATCCTTGGTCGATGGGTTGTTACCTACGGAGGTGCTGATCCTGAGCGGTGAACAAGTAAAGCGACTCAGCCCTAGCGTTCGAGAAAAGCTAGAGCTGCTACTGAGTGCGGTGAAAAACCAAGAAAGTACCAAAGATCAAGACATCCTGAGCGATCAGTACGTTTTCGCTCGTCTGCCTCATTAAGCGGCGAAAGCCACTTGCGCAGTTCGAAACTGACTTGTTTTTATGCAGCAACTTGCCAAGCCAGAAAACCAACTTTACGGAACTACCTGCTTCTTTCCAGCTACTTTTGAGCAAAACGGACTCCTTGTCGGTTTTTCGCCGCTCCGTTCCGATAACAGTGATTGCACGGTACAGTTTTTGCGTGCCATGCCCCGGTAGGCGGCAGGGTATTCGTTTTTTGGGTGAGAATGGTCGTTCATTTTAAGGAAATGATTGGGCAGGGTCCCTAGCTAGAATTGCGGATCGGATGAAAATCTGCTGTTGCCACATGCGCGTCGATTGTTTGGAATTTGTCAGTCGGTTTGACAAGCCCTTCAATCAGCCCTCGAGAGCAGATGTATATGCCTTCATTCAACTTTGATGATTACGATACCGGCGAGTTCTTCGACGAGCTCATTCGCCCCAATGGCAAGCCGCGTTCTGGTTCCGAGATATTAGTCGAGCGAATTAGCGAGCTACCTGATGAAGAGCTTCGTTTGCGACAAGACGCAATCGACAAGGCTCTGTTGCGGATGGGAATCACGTTTACGGTTTACGGAGATGAGAGCGGGACCGAAAAGATTTTTCCGTTCGATCTGATTCCCCGCATTGTTCAAGCCTTTGAGTGGCATCACATCGAAGCAGGATTGAAACAGCGTATTCGTGCATTGAATCACTTTATCGATGATATCTACCACGACCAACACATCATCAAAGAAGGCATTATCCCGCGAGCGATGCTCGAAAAGGCCAAATCGTTCCGGCCTCAGTGTGTTGGTTTGAAACCTCCGCATCGAATTTGGTGTCACATCACCGGGACGGATTTGGTTCGTGATAAAGATGGTGGCATCTATGTTCTCGAGGATAACTTGCGGTGCCCGTCCGGGGTGTCGTACGTCCTTCAAAACCGGTCGGTGATGAAACGCAGTTTTCCCAAGATTTTCGCCGACTCAAAAGTTCGGCCCGTCATTGACTACCCAAGCCGACTGTACCAAACTCTCGCTCATTTGTCGCCGCATGGTAAGCCCGACCCAACGATTGTTGTACTGACGCCTGGCATCTACAACTCTGCTTACTACGAGCATTCGTTCTTGGCGCAACAGATGGGAATTCCGTTGGTGCAAGGGGAAGATCTACTGGTTCAGGACGATCGTGTTTACATGCGAAACACAGAAGGCTTCCAGCAGGTGGATGTGATCTACCGGCGAATTGACGACGATTTTATGGACCCCGAGGCATTTCGTGCCGATTCGATGCTGGGTGTGCCCGGCTTGATGCGGGCTTATCGTCA
>JBIKLJ010000217.1:0-8171 GCA_044359895.1 Pirellula sp. | reverse complement strand
TGGGTTCGAGCACAAGATTACCCAATTGTGTCTTCTTTGCATTGGCAACGTCTCCGCAAAGCAACACCGCAGTTGTGGGATGCTTGGCCGTTCTCACCGCGTTCAATACTTTTTGCCTAAGGTCGTACGGGGACTCGATCGAATCCACTTCGATGATTTCGTATTCGGACTTGCGATAATTGGCCCATTCTTGGATCGAAGCGCTCCAAGCCTTGGGACGAACGACAATCACGGAGCGCGTGGGTTCAAAGCCAAAAGACTGGCCAGCTAAGCAAAAAACCGCGATAAAAAAGAACTTCGCGTTTATTGCTATCAATATCCATCCTTGCATGGGTCGCCTCACATTGTGTTCTCCGAACTTGATGCCGTCACAATAACCTTCGGGCGTTTCATTCGCAATGTCGGGAATTGCGATCGATCCAGTCAAAAAGGCGGGCGTTGCACTGGCTAACAGAGCGTTGCTTCCACCCCAAGACACTTAAAGCGAGTCTGCTATCGCCTCTAAATC
The DNA here is from genome assembly GCA_044359895.1 of Pirellula sp. GTDB lineage: Bacteria > Planctomycetota > Planctomycetia > Pirellulales > Pirellulaceae > JBKCUI01. The sequence goes on along the minus strand of JBIKLJ010000217.1, from coordinate 7,663 downwards.
CGTGGCCTGAAGGGACTGAGCGTCCGTGTGGAGCCGTGCGCCGGCTTTGCTTAAGGCGGTCGTCACCAGCAGCCGCAAAACATGGGACAAAGAGCTTTTGGACCCAAGCTCCAACGCCTTTCGCACCAATCGATGGCTTCGATTCAGAATGATCTCGTTCTTGCCGAGCGGGCTTCTTTGGAAATGCTGATCGATAAGTCGCTGAAAACCTTTCGGAAGCTCGCCATTTTCTCGCAGTTCGTCAAAGGTCTTCGACAGTTCGTATCGCTCGTTCACAAAGGCAAACACAGGCTGCTTGCTCGACGTGGAGGCGATAAACACATTCGAATCCAACGCATCGAAAAAGACTTCCCAATCTCGCGGAACTTCGGACTTGTCCTCCATGCCTAGAATGGACTCGCAAAAATGCAAAGAAGAAGGACTCGCAGCTCTTAGGTCAACTTGAAAATTGGGCATTTCGCTCAGAATGGATGCCAGCAGTGTCTCTTCGAAGCTTCTCAACGTATGAATGCATGGAGTTGGACTGTGCGAGAAAAAATCGTTAAGCCAAGATTCTTGCCGTCGATCCGCATTGTACCAAACAACAAAATCCGCTTCATCTTCCACCAAAGCATCCGCTTTGCTTCTTGCGAGAATTTCGGCAATGGTCAACTCGCCGCTGGAGGTTAAAAACTTGTAGGTGATGCGAAGCAACGAACGAAGTCGTTCATCGTGAATTGCCATTCCTGCAAACGTATAGCGATGCCAATGCAAGATAGACTGCCATCGATGCGGTTGCTGCATGGCCAGCTCGCTAAAGTGCAAATAAATCTCTTCGTTGATCGAATCACAAACGGAATCAAATACGGCATCTCGTACAAGATCTTCGCGATTGGACGTGGGGGAACAGCTTGGTAGCTCAAGCACGCCACGCAAGAACGGAGCCCAAACGGGAACAAGCTCTCGAATGTGGCGCGAAATCACCATCCTGCGGACGCTGACCGCAATCGTGGCATCGTCCGCAAATCCAGGCGTACGCTGAGGGGACACATACAACGCACCTTTGATTGCCACGGGCGCTTCCAAGGCGATCGGAATCACATCCAGTGGCGTTTCGCCATAGTACGAAGCAATCTGCTCTTCGACGGCATCGTTGTCTGGCGTTGGTTCCAGCCATGCCGCTTGAATGAGATTGGACCGAGCGCTCGCACCATTCAAATGGATCGGAATTGGAAGAAAGTCGGCATACTGCTTAATGCCGGATTCGACCAATTCTGGGTCATCAGCAAAGACAGCGTAATTGGACTTCAGAACCATCGTTACCGATGTCCCTACGGATTTTCGATTGGAAACGGACAACTCAATGTCAGTGCCCGCGCCAGCCTCCCATCGCACCGCTTCTTCCCCTTCGTAACGAAGGCTCTCCACAATGATCTTGTCGGCTAACATGAATCCTGAAAACAACCCGATTCCGAACTGGCCAATCAGGCTGCTCCCGTCGCGTTTGTTCGAATGCATCGAAACGTCAAACACATCGGTCGTGTCTCGCTTCATCAGTCCCGTCAGCCCAGCCCCCAGTGTTCCTAGGTAATCTTCCGCTTCCTGGGCGGAGAGGCCAATTCCATCATCGATAAACGTCAATGTGCGGGCGTTCGCGTCTTGAATGACGTCGATACGACCGAGATACGTTAAATCCCGTGCGCGACGCCGCATGATCGCATCGTGAGCGTTCTGAAGCAGCTCGCGAATCGGCGTGTTGGGGTGACTGTACAGCGACGTTCCCATAATTTCGATAACGCCAGCGATATCGACTTTAAAGGGAATGCGTTTCGCCTTCGAGGAAAGCGACTCGTCCGATTGCATTATGATTTACCCGTAACCTTAGCGAGCACTTCTTCGTCGACAAAAATCGGAAGCGCTGGCTGGAAAGTAACAGCCACTGCAATGGCGTCCGAGGGGCGAGAATCAATTTTGATGGTCTCGTCCCCGCGCTTCAATACAAGATGAGCAAAATAGGTTTGGTCGACGAGCTCTGCAATCACGACGCACTCCACCTCGGCACCCATGGCCTCCGCGATGTTGACGATTAAATCATGAGTTAACGGCCTCGATGGAGCTGAGTTCGCTTTGACCCGACGTTCGATGCTGGAGGCCTCAAACAAGCCGATCAAAATAGGAAATTGCCGATCGCCATCGATTTCCTTGAGATAAATAACCTGGTTGTCACTGATATCGCTGATGATGATTCGCGACAATTGCATCGGGACCTGATTGGACATAGTATCGGTTACAGCAAAGATAAAATCGGAAAAGACGAAGCTCTGGCCAATGGTAATATTGGACCGGGATTATACACGAACCAGGCCAAGTGAACGCGAAACGGCTAGTTCATGTGGCTAAGAATTTTCTCAATCAAAGGAATCAATTGGCTTTGTGCCCTTCGCGACCAGTCCAAGACTTCCGTATGCTCCGTGACCGATGGTGCATCCGGCTTGGCAACATTGGTCACAATGGAAAACGCCAAAACGGGCAGCCCCAATTGATTTGCCACCAACACTTCTGGAACGGTACTCATTCCGACCATATCCGCCCCTAATTTCGCAAACATCCGATACTCGGCCCTCGTTTCATAGTTCGGACCAAGAGTCGCAAGATAAGTGCCCCTCGCAAGCACAAAACCCAACTTCATCGCCAAATGTTCTGCCAACTCAAGCAGGCGGATGTCGTAAGGATTTCGGAGGCGGTTCGGAAGCCCATGACTGGCCACCCCTGACATGGCTTCGGCATCTAAGATTCCAGTTCGATGCATCCAGTCGATATGATTGTCGATGGCGACCACTTGACCGCTGTGAAACCGAGGATTGATTCCGCCCGATGCATTGGAAACAATCAACGCATTGATGCCCAACGCATGCATACATCGCAACGGAAAGGTCGAATCCTGGCCTGACCAACCTTCGTACAAATGAGCTCGTCCTTGCATGGCAACCACATGCTCAGACCCAAGATTCCCAATCACCAAGTTTCCCGCATGCCCCGAAACTTTGGACAACGGAAAACCAGGAATGTCAGCATAAGGAATCACGCAAGCGTTCTCAATCATGTCCGCTAGCCCACCAAGACCGCTTCCAAGAATCAATCCGACCTTGGGATGAGCATTCGGACAGCGTTGCCGAATGACTTCGACCGAGTTTTCAAGGTTGTTTGATGTCACTAAACAGGCTGTGCAATCTTCATGGGAACAATCTGATAGGCACGCGACCGGAAAAGAAAGTCAATCAAGTTTCCTTCATGCGGTTGCAACCAATTCAATCGGCTCGTTGGCATTGGGCCGATGTTAAGACGATCGATGTGCGTCGCTGCCGTAAGCTCATCCATCCACTGCTCGTCCGCTGTTAAGGCAGTACCCACCAAGGTTGGACCAATGGACTTGATCATCTCCTTTTGCGGGCACTTCACCACCGACACAAACGGAAACATGTACTCTTTCATGGCGACCGCCCTTTGAGGCGAATCGGCAGTCACCACCATGGGCTTCAGGTATGCACAACGCTCTTGCTCGACTAGCCTCTGGCCATAGGAAGCTGTCATGTCGACGACTCCTTGCTCCGCAAGATCCTGCTGGACCATCGACCAAGTCCCCTTGGCCATTTGCGGATTCGTGAATGCAGCCAGCGCGGCCTTGGGATCGCCAGGTGGAAGAATATCGATTCCTCCCATGCGGCTTGCCAATGCTTCACCGATTTCTTTCGTGTGCCGCGAAGCCCATATCCCAGAACAGTTGATGCAACTTCGGCCAGAATTGCTCAAAACACTTTCCACCATCAGGTCCAAATAGTCTTCCCATTGATCCACTACATCGTCCCCGATCAAGATCTTGGAAAACCCAGGACCATGAGCCTGCACCCGCGGGTTTCCAGAATACTGCTCCACGGTCTGAGCACTACCAAAAATCATGCTGCGCGAACACTTGCTCATGATCATACCCCCCACGTCGTGCCCACCAGGATAGAGACAGAATGCCTCCGCAGGGATTCCTGCTTCAATGTAAGCGCTAATCATCCGATAAGGGGTCCAAGGCTCTTGCGAGCCTGGCTTCAAAACCAATCCCACCTGAAGCGGGACAGCGGGTAGCCAAAGCGTATGGACCCCCGGCGAATTGTTCGGCAAGACGGCGCCCAAGACGGGAGTCTGGCACTGGTAACTGACCGTGACGTTGCGACCTTCCTCTCCGTATCCTCGAGCAAAGATCTCGAGGTCTAAGCCTCGCGTCAATGCATCTAAAATTTTGTCGATGTTGCTAAGAACGAAACAGTTCTTCTGCATATTGTTTCGACACATATGCTCAGGCAAACCCGTGCTTGCCGACTGCTGATGGATGAAGTCGGCAACCGTCTGCTGGCTATCGCCAACCGGCAACGTTTCATGCTCAAACATGTGAGCCGCCCTCTTGCAACGCGCAATCAGTTCCTGAGTCGGAATCTCACGCAGGACTTTGCGGGCGTTGTCCGCCTTTCGCATGTCCATCTGAACCATGCCCCCATTGACCTGGCCAATCTTCGCAATGGATTCCCCAGTGTCAAAATGAAAGACATCTTGAAATTCAAGCGACTTGTATTGTTTTCCCCAGCGTAACGGGTTGAGCGTGATCACGATAAATGAACTCCGAAATGAAATGAATCGTCAATGAAAAGCAAGCAGAACTAGTAAACGCCCACCGTCGTGCTCGAGGCAAAACCGCGATAGGGTCGAACTCCACTAACCCCGTCCCAAGGATACTTGTGGAAAGGAAGCTCTCGCTCTCCTTCATCGCGTTCCATAAATCCCGGAACAAAAAACTCCTTCGTCATCGTATACAACTTAACGCGACCCGTTTCGCCGTGACCTACGATCTTGGTGTGATCATCGAAGTCGACCACTTCGACAACCGCTCTCGGCTGAGGTGCATAATAGGCAATGGTGTACCCATCGTCGATCGTAACAGGCCGGGAACAAGCAAGCCCCATCAAGGTGTTTCCATACGTCGGCGTCATGTAAACGCCACTCTCCTCAACCGGGCCACCCAAAAGCTCCTCGACACAGAACCTAGTCCATTGCGGTGTGAATTCTGTTCCACCGGAGAAAATCCCCGTAATGCCGATCTCTTGAATGCTGGTTCCCTTCTCCGCCAGTCCAGCTGCGAGCGATTCCAGCAGCTTGGGAGTCGTGAACATACACTTGATGTTGTGATTCGCAGTCAAAATCGTGATCGCTTGGTCGATGCAGTGCTTCTTGTACTCCTCCAAGTGCTCCATCCAGCCCTTCTTGATCAACTTGATCACCCAGCGCGGATCCAAGTCAATGCAGAAGCAGATCCCACCGCGATACTGGCACAAATGTTCGATCGCCAGCCGCAAACGACGAGGCCCCGAAGGTCCAAGCATCAACCAGTTCGACCCCTTAGGGAAATACTCGTCCGGCAATGTATGGCTAAAGTTCTCGTAATCGATCCTGAAGTCATCGATCACCATCCGGCTTTTGGGGATGCCTGTCGTTCCCCCTGTTTCAAACACGTAGGTCGGCTTGTTACGCAATCCATTGGGAATCCAACGCTCGATCGGGCCACCCCGGAGACACTCGTCTTCAAACTCAGGGAATTTCTTGAGGTCATCAAACGAATTCACTTCCTTGAGGGGGTCAAACTTCAGCTCCGCTTTTTTCTCCAGCCAAAACGGACAACCTGTTGATTCGTGAAAGTGCCACTGAACCGATTCGTAAGTGTGCTGATCCAATTCTTTTTTGGCGCCCGCAATTTGAGTATCTGTTGCGAGCCAAGCTGGGGTGGTAGCTGTCATGAAGCCTTCTGCCGCGTTCGAGTAATATCAGCGAGGTTAATTATGTGAAATCCGCCATGGTCTTGGGATGACTGGAATTCGCCCCCCATTGTAACCGAATTTCAAGGCCTGCAAGCGACAAGCTACATGTGATGTTGCTGCGAGAAAAAAGATTGCAGGATCTTGTACCCTAAAGTAGCTGCTCATGCATCTGAAAGCCAGCGTATCGATCCGTCCCTAGGGGCTCGGTTTCCGAGAAGGTCTGCGAGACTTTAACGACAGCAACTTTTGCAACGTTCGGTCGAGCAATGATTTTCGTATCTTTATCGCTCATTCGATTGACGGTCATCAAACGGCGTAAGGTTGCGAAAACTCCAAACATCAGCTTTGAGCGACAAAGCACTTACGTGCCTTTCTCTGCCCAGGCTGGAATTTGCGTGCCCCCAAAATCGCTTCCCCTTGTCACTCGCTCGAACCCCTAAGTTATTTACGACAGGTCCTGTCGCTCGCGGATTCAAGGTCATGGGAGCTAACCAAGCAATGCAAGTACGTGGGTGGCACCGTTTGAGGTGGGCTGGGCTTTAGGCCGCGGGCGAACCAGGGGTAGATGCAGGGGATAACTAGCGATGTTAGCAAGGTTGAGGTGATGAGGCCGCCGATGACAACCGTCGCTAACGGCCGCTGCATTTCAGCGCCGTCCCCCGAGGACAACGCCATAGGCAGAAAGCCTAAACTGGCTACCAAAGCAGTCATTAAAACCGGACGCAATCGCACCAACGCTGTTTCATGGCACACCGCTGCCAATGGCATTCCACTGTTACGCAGGCTTTCTGCGGCACTCACCCAAACCAATCCATTCAGTACTGCTACTCCGAAAAGTGCGATGAAGCCAACGCCTGCAGAAATACTGAAGGGCATCTCCCTTAAGTACAACGCGATGATACCGCCGGATGCTGCCATCGGGACTGCTAGGAAGATCAGAAACGCAAGCCGCAGCGAGCCGAGACTCGTATGCAGCAACAGCATTATGATGACCAAAACAATAGGCGTTATCACCGCAAGCCGAAGACTGGCGGACTGCAAGTTTTCAAAATCACCCCCCCATCGAATTTCGTATCCTGCGGGCAAGCTCACCTGGGCAGGAACGACTTGCTGCGCTTCTGTTACAAAAGATGCTACGTCTCGACCTCGAACATTGGCGGAAACAAAAGTTCGACGCCGGTTGCCCTCATGCTCGATGGTTGGTGGGGTTTCCTCCAGTCGGATATCGGCGAGCTCCCTCAACGGCACCGTTTGTCCACCAGCTTCTGTGACTGGAACTTGTTCTAACAGCGATAATTTCTCTCGCCAAATTTTCGGAATCCGGACCATGATAGGGTATCGAGCTCTTCCTTCGAAAACCTGACCTACCTGATGTCCGCCTAACGAAGAGACCACATCTAGGATGGTTTGTGCGTCAATACCGTACCGAGCCAGGGCTTCGGGCTTGGTCTCGATGGTCAGTGTGGATAAGTTCGCTTGAAAGTCTGCTTTTACGTCAACTGCACCTGGAATCGTACGTAACGCAGCTTCAATTTCTTTACCTTTCGCACCAAGTACCTCTAGATCGTCTCCGTATAACAGAACAGCCACGTCGGCTTTTACGCCAGCGACAAGTTCATCCACTCGCATTTCGATTGGCTGGGTAAATCCAAATGCCACGCCAGGTACTTGGGTCGTTAGCATCGCGGACATTTCTTCTATTAATTGGTTACGCGGCTTAGCATTTGGCCACTCATGGACAGGATGGAGCAGTACCCACACGTCGGTTTGGTGCACCCCCATCACATCGTTAGCGATCTCGGGGCGGCCGGTCTTGCTGAAGACCGTTT
>JBIKLJ010000057.1:0-26281 GCA_044359895.1 Pirellula sp. | reverse complement strand
AATACTTAACTGGGTCGCCATTCATCGACGAAATCACGGTGGGAGGCTGGACGTTAGATTCGGAGGGTATGCTAAATATCCCGAACAAACCTGGCCTTGGGTTGGATCTCGATCCCGAAGTAATCGCCAAATACTCCGGGATCAAAACGCTTTTGTAAAACTAATGAACTCGGCTGTTCATGAAGCTTGCAACGATCCCCCCATCTCAAGTTCACACGTGGCGGCACTCCACGTTCGGTTTAGGAATCAAGAAACGCAATGGAAGCGTTTCGTTATGGTTTGGTTTCGTGGGGAAGGAAGCCTGGTTGGCACTTCCAAGCAGTTGAGGACAACTGCTCTACAATGTCGAACAGTTGTCCTCAACTGTTCATGAAGCTTGCAACAACGCCCCAAGCTCAAGTTCACGCGTGGCGGCACTCTTGGCTCACTTCAGTTTCGGAATTTTCAAGTCGAGTGCCAGGTCACCTTCTTTCCATGTCGCCTTTAGAGGCGATTTCGAGGCATTCGTATAAGCGGGCGACAAAGGTGGCGGAACTGGCCCGAGCGACTCGAGCGTGAACACGTAATCGCCAGGCGACAACCAAAATGGCCCCTCCCCTTTGGGCAACACCAATCGAAATTTTCCTTCGTGATTAGTCGCGCCAAAACCTAGGGGCGTGGAATCTCCAACGGCATAAATCTTGACCTCGACATCAGGAACCGGAGTCTCGCCTGCCACAAGACTTCCTGCTGTCCCGCCCTCGACGAGAGCGGGATTTTGGCTGCAACCCACTTGAAACAGCAGGCACAAAATCAAAAAAGCGGTGCAATTTCTCATGGTTCCAGATTCTCCGGTTCTTTCGTTCGCCTTGATTCGAAATTCCAATTCGGAATCACGATTGAGGACGGCTTAATTCTCGATGTTGCCCCTGTCCCCCGCGTTGGACGTGTGCAGTGCAACGTGAATGGTCCGGTCGATGCTGTCACTGACAAAATGAGTGCTTCCGTCCCCCATGGTGACTTGAGCTCCGCCAGTATGCATGCTCCGAGGAGCAAACCAGCCGCGGCCGTGCACATTGATATCTGGAATGCGGCTGTTGGGCGTCAAGTAACCATTCGATACGACGGAATAGGGTACGCCCCGGATCCAATTCTCACCGCGTATTCCACGCCACGAGGTTATCGTGGCTGAAATGGCCGCTAAGTTCGGATCACGAATGGTAGTTCCTCCTGACGCGAAACCTGGCGTGCCAACTGGATTGCTAGAGGACCCACCCCACGAGCCAATGCGTCGATGCGGTGGCAAAGGCATCGTTCCTGTCGAAACAATCCTGTCTCCCTTCAACGATTCGGAAAGCATGACTGTATTGCTGAGACCATCAGTGATCACCGCGATTCTTACGAACGAGTTCTCCCAAACGAATCCATCGGTCGGATATCGGTCATCGTAATTGGTGCCAGTACCGCTGCCATAGGAATACATGTAGTTCAGGCCTGCAACTTTAGCGACGGTTCCGTCCGGCATCAATGAATCAAAAAAGGGATCCATCGCATCGCTCGGGCATTGGAAAATAGGAATTACCGTTCCCGCGGCAACGCGATGCAACGGATTGAGCCGAGCAGCAAAAGCTGGCCCTACATACAGTGGAACGTTGTAGTCGATTAAGTTCGATAGATTCGCTTGTTCAATGTATGGCAAGATTCTTGCCTGAGGCGAAAACGAACTGGAACCAGTCAGGCCAGGAAGTCGACGAAATGTCGACTCATAGTTTAAGGTCGCGAGACCGATCTGCCGGAGATTGTTGGAACACTGCATCCGTCGAGCCGCTTCACGAGCAGCTTGAACGGCAGGCAATAGTAGCCCAACAAGAATGCCGATGATGGCAATAACCACCAGCAACTCCACCAAAGTAAATGCTTTGCGTTTCGGAAATAGAATGATGCTCTTCATAGTACAAGTTCTCTATCGTGAGTCAGTAAAAAATAGGTTGTAGACTTCTTGGGTATCAGCCACCGATTGCTAAGATGCGCGATGGAACTCCGTTGACTTGAAACTTGCTTTCCAGTTCCAAACTGGCCAGCGATAAAACCCAGATCGAGCCATCACCGGGATTGGTGATGCAGGCAAGCCGACGATTGGCTGAAAAGCACAGCTCATGGTGCCCGCCATGTCCGACAATCTTGCTGGCACCTACAGGGAGGGTCTTGGCGATCTTTGCATCCGATAGATTCCCATCCGCATTAGGATCTAGATCCACCACGATAAGAGATTCTTCCAGATCACTGCCGCGCCGGTCACGAAACAAGAATGCGTAGTGTTTTCCAGTTGGGGTTTTTATGCACTTCGGCGTTGTCAGTGTCAGCCCTTCTGAGACAGGTACTGAAAGCTTCTTCACGGTCGGCTTGGGAGACTTGGCATCAATCATGCAAAGAGTGGCTGCATCGTTGGAGCCAGTAGTGAACAGAACATGGTTTTCATGGTTCGAAAACGCTCCTGTCCGCAATGGCTTGCTTGTAGTTGGATCGTTGCCCAGCGAAAGATGGTGGACTTCAGCCGTCTTTGGAGTCTTTACCAAGGAGGTGTCTGCATCGACCCAGCAGATACCGTCCGATGGCGCAAAAAACACTCGGTTGGAATTGGCTGTTGCACCGTGCAAGCCACCTGTCGGTAGTCTCAGCTGGTATCCACCTTTACCGGATTCGCTGCTGATGGGCACCACATCAACTCGGCCAAGATTGTCACCTTCCCGGTCTGCCCAAGTGGCATAACACACCTTGCGTCCTACCGAGGCCAACGTGATATGATTGCCCCCGCCGGAATGAAACCGTGCGACTGATGACGAGGGGGATTTCAAGAGTGCTAACGATGGCAAAATGGTAAACCCATTCTTCTTGTCATTCGCCAGCAGAATATCACCTTGATATTCATAGACGTGGGCGGGATTGCCCTGATCCTTACCGAGTTGCGATACTGTGACCGAGGGTGGTTTCTTGTAATGCCAATGGGAATGATTTCCATGCTCCTCCTCTTCCACTCCTGCATGCACAGCAACCCAACCGCTTTGGAAGTTTCCATTGTCTTGGTCATGAATTCCGACGACCACGACGCCGTTAGCATCTTCCATCTGCACAAAGCTTTGCTGGGACGCATCAAGACTAGGAAAGCCACCTACCGTTTGTGGCGCAAGAGCAAGACCGGCATCGCCACGAGCTAAATCCGCCCACCGAACGGTGAGATCGGAATCATCTTGCCACAGCAGTCGCGTGATAGGACGCGGCGTTTTTGAGCCATGGCCCTCTTCGGCACGGGATTGTGAATACGCGGTTGCCGCAGTGGCGGAAACGACCATCAAGAGCATTCGTAACGGATTGGTCTTCATGTTTTCTGATTCCTGATTTTGGAAAGTTTCCAAGTCGCATCACTCGCATTTGGTAAACGATTCTTCCGTTTAGACACCCAAGCAAGATTCGACAATAATACGTACATGCAAACAGTATGCAAGAGCAAATTGTGAACAATTGGCGTTTTGTCGCTTTTGCGGATTGCAGGCAGATTTGAGCAAGAATTGGCTGCTTGGGTGCAAATTGCCGATTAACCCAATGAGCCTTGCGTACGTGCCTAGAAAGTTGATTCGGACGATCCTGTCCTAAGAACTGATCATTCAGAATGGATCATTCGTCCATGCGTCGTTGAATTAGCCGCCACGTATCCACTTCGCTGAGCTGGTCCTTGCCAGAATGGCTGGTCACATCCCAGTGATGGAATTGCCGAAGCATGTCTTGGAAGTGCATTTCGCGTCGTGAACCGAATTTCATGATGACAATGAGATTGGTAGTTCAATGTTGCCAAGGGACTGATGTTTTGGGCACCATGGAATTATAGGCTGAGTTCGAAAATACGTTCGTTCATTTCGCGATTGCGCCGTTGTATTCGCCGAGTTTCTCTTTGGGCGGCAAATGCTTTCGCAGATCAAAATGGGGCCGTTCTTTGGAATGGATATAGGCAGCGATATCGAACGCCTCAAGATCGGTTAGGTTCGAATCATCAAGCGGCATAGCGACCTTTAACCAGGCGGCGAGATTTTCTACGGAGGACAAGCCCGCACCGTCGTTGTAGGACCGCTCGCCCCAAACAGGTGGATTGCTATTGTCCCCCTGTCCGTCTTCCTGATGGCATTCTGCACAGCGAGACACATACAACGATGCTCCTTGCACGAGATCAGCCTGATCGATTTTCGTAGAAAGCTGCTGGAGCCCTCCAGGCCCAATCGGACGACGGGGATTCATTTGCATGGGTAGTCCCTGCGATAACGAAGTGATGTAGGCCGTCACCGCCACCGAGACTTCGCTCCCTAAGGGTGGTCGGACGCCGTTGCAACTTCGCATGAAACAATTGAGCACTCGGTCTTCAAGTGTGATGACGCGGTTCTCGCGAGGAGACCATGCGGGATAGGCGGTGGCTGTCCCAAGAAAGGTGCCGGCCTTCGGGTGCCTTCCATTGTCCAGGTGGCAGCTTGTGCAGTTCAAAGCATTGCCGACATAATTCTTCGACAACGGGTGCGAAACGGTATTCTTGACGATCGCTTCACCTAACCGAATTATGGCCGCAAGCTTATCATCCGATCGTTCGACGGAAATAGGGGACTGGGCAATCGCAGAACATGCGATGCAAAAGACCCATACCCCCGCAAAGGCAACCTTGCAGATAACTTGCTGAATCTGTCGTGACGATCGTTGAAAAATCATTCCCTACTCATTCCAGATCATCGTGGGTGAAATCATCCAAAGCTTGCTGAAGCTCCAGAGCCGCCATGTTTTTCTTCCCAACGTTGTTTTAAGCTCTGTTGAAGTCGCGTCTCGAAAGATTTAGGCATCGCGTAAGGTTGACCCGCTCGGTACAGCGAAATCGTCTGACGAATGTTATCGACAACGACTTGGCAAGGGTCACAGCCTGCAAGATGCTGCGAAAATTCTTCGCATATCTCAGTAAGCTGCGCTCCGTCGACGTAGTCGTTGAGAGCTTTCAGTAATTCTTCGCAGGTCATATTGTTTTCCTCGACAATGGTACTTGATGGGGCAGATCCACGAGCATCAAAAAGGTTACAAGAAACTAGGAATGTTTATGGTCTGGAGTCATGGCTTGAAGCGCATCGCCAAATTTCTTTGTTAAACGTTCACGCAGTGTTAAACGCGCCCTAAGGAGACGCACCTTGACGTTGGATTCGGTTAGCTCCAACGCATGCGCTGTATCTCGCACTGAAAGCCCCTCAACATCGCGCAGGATGAATACCAAACGGTATTTGTCATCCAGTTCCAGCAGGGCTTTCTCTAGTTCTTCTTGGACTTCCGTTTGTTGAGCAATCTCCTCCGCAGTTTGGCTCCATGGAGCAATGAACTCCGGGTGCGGAACGTCACTGTAGCTATCCTCGGACGCCATATCCGTCATCGAAACCATTTTCACGGTTCGATTTTTGCGAAGGATTTTCAATGCATTGTTCGTCGCGATTCGCAGCACCCAGGTGACGACCGAGGACTCTTCACGAAAATCGGCTATGTGCTCGATCAAAGCCATAAAAGTCTGTTGCGTTGCGTCTTCCGCGTCTTGAGCTTGATGAAGAATCCGAAAGGTCAAGCCATAGACTCGCGGCTGAAGCTTGGTAACAAGTTGCTGAAACGCAGCAAAATTGCCCTCTTTGGCTTCGTGCAGCAAGTCGGTCTCCGTAGACTCATCCAGCAGTTGATGCTCCATTTTGCCTTCCCAATCCAGCTCGAGGAAATGTCGTCGATTTTCCGATTTCGACGTGGAAGCATTGTAACCTTTTTTGGCGTTGCGGCTCTACCCTAACATACGGAAGCAAGGAATCAATCGAACTCGATCGACGCAAAGGACGAAAGAATGTTACTCAAATATTTCTACGACAAGTCACTCGCTCATGCCTCCTACATGGTTGGCTGCCAACGTACCGGTGAGGCGATCGTTATCGATCCTAGTCGTAGTGTCGAGCAGTATCTTGAAGCAGCTGCGGCGGAAGGTCTGCGAATCACCGGGTCTGCAGAGACGCACATTCATGCCGATTTCGTTTCGGGTTCTCGCGAACTAGCCGACCGATCTGGTGCAAAGCTCTATTTGTCCGACGAAGGGCCCGCGGATTGGAAATACCAGTTCGCGGACAAGCATAGCTCTCAATTGCTAAAGGACGGTGACGTCATCCAAGTCGGAAAAATCAAACTGGAGGTGATGCATACTCCGGGCCACACTCCCGAGCATATCTCTTTTGTGTTGACAGATGAGGGGGGCGGCGCGAACCTTCCCATGGGTATTTTTACGGGTGACTTTGTTTTTGTGGGTTCGATTGGACGCCCCGATTTGCTTGAAACGGCCGCAGGGGTCGTTGGCAGCGCTGAGACAGGCGCTCGTCAGCTTTACCATTCCATCGAGCGATTCAAGAGCCTGCCCGACCATCTTCAAGTTTGGCCTGCTCACGGTGCTGGTAGTGCATGCGGTAAAGGTCTGGGGGCGATCCCATCATCCACTGTTGGGTATGAAAGGCTCTTTAATCCATCGCTTCAGTATCAAGACGAACAAGAATTCGTGGATTACATCCTGGCTGACCAGCCTGAAACACCTTTCTACTTTGCGGTCATGAAGCGAGTGAATAAAGTCGGCCCCGAGTTGGCTCGAAATCTACCCGCTGTTCATCTTCTTCCCACAGGCGATTTGGCAGCAAGCTCGCGTGAGCATATGGTCATCGATATTCGAAACGCCGCGAGCTTTGCAGATGGCCACGTTGTAGGGGCGATGAACGTTCCTTCCAATTCACTTGTGCAATGGGCTGGATTCTTCGTTGACTATAACAAACCGCTCTTTCTGTTGACCAACTCCGATTCTCTAGCCGCAAACCTGCGCAGCCTTCGTTCTATTGGGATCGATAATGTCCAAGGTTACTTTGACATCAACGCATCTGAAGTGCAGAAACAATTTATGGAATCCTATTCTTCGGCCACACCGCAGGAACTGGCGGCTAGTATCGAGAACGGGGCGGTGCGGCTGATCGATGTCCGTGCGGCAACGGAATTCAACGAAGGGCATATTCAAAATGCCGAACACCATTTCTTAGGCAACCTGCTAAGGCAGCTATCCCAAATGGACAAGTCCAAGCCACTCGTTGTCCAATGTCTAGCCGGAGGTAGATCCGCGATTGGTACCAGCATTCTCCAGCGGGCTGGGTTCAAGGTCACGAATATGTCTGGCGGATATAAAGCTTGGCGCGCCTCTGGGCTGCCCAATCACCTTGAAGAGCCCACCACGGTTGGTTCTTGAAACCCGCTCTGGCTCCGATTGACATTCGTCCCTTGTTGAAACTGAGTATCCCCCTATGGATTCCATCACAATTTTGACCATCGTGCTTGGCGCCTTCGTTGGCTTCTCGCTCGGGCTGACTGGTGGTGGTGGTGCGATATTTGCCGTCCCCATTCTGATTTATGCATTAGGAGTGCCCGCGAGAGAGGCTGTTGGGATATCGCTGCTTACGGTGGGTAGCACCGCTTTTGTCGGATTTGTTCAGCGAGCTCGACGGAAAATGGTCGAGTTCCCCACGGGCCTGCTGTTCGCCTTCGCAGGAATGATCGGAGCACCCATTGGTTCAAGGCTGGCCGACTTCATTCCTGAGCCTGTGATGCTTGCTGTGTTTGCTGGCCTGATGATTCTGATCGCTGTTCGAATGTGGTGGAAGGCAAACGAAAAGTCCGCCAACCTGCCCATACTTGATAGCGACAACGCTGGCCCAACCTGTCAAAGAGATCCCGAAGGACGTTTGCGTCTAACGTCCCAATGCGCGATGTTGCTAGGCATCGTCGGTCTGAGCGCCGGCATTCTGACGGGCATGTTTGGTGTCGGTGGTGGTTTCATCATCGTCCCTGCTTTGGTTTCGTTCGCATGCATGGGAATCCAACGCGCGATAGGAACATCGCTACTTATCGTCACACTGGTAAGCTTATCAGGTACGACAAGCCACCTGATTTCCGGCAAGGAGCTATCACTTTCAACGGCGGGCTTGTTCACCTTGGGTAGCCTTATTGGTTTGATGGTCGGTAGCTGGCTTGCACAGCGAACAGCGGGCCCCATGCTGCAACGGGTATTCGCAGTCTCGATCGTGCTGGTTGCCACCTACGTCATTATTCAAACGGTTACTGGATAACATCGATGGATCGAAGAATTTTCAAAAGAGTTTTAAGTCGGATAATCATCACCTTATGAAATCGAAATTGAGAACAGAGCTTATGTACACAACATACCACACCTCATTCCTCCGGCTAATGACTACGGCCCTCGTTGGCTTTGCCTGCCTGTCCTTTGTGAGTGATATCAACGCGCAAAGCGGTCAAGGACGAGGCCAGGGATTTCGTGGCGGTCAAGGCCCTGGTGGTCCAGGCAATGGTGGTCCAGGAAAAGGCGGCCCAGGGCGAGGACCTGGAATGCACGGAAAAGGGCCAGGTGCAGACCAGCACGACGACCGACATGATTCAGATCGTGAAGTGTTTCAGTTTCTTTTAACCAACCACGAGAAAATCAAACGCACCGTCAAGGAGCTTCCCAACGGTGTCGAGACTCTGACGGAATCCGAAACTCCTGAAGTCGCTGCCAAGATTCAGGAGCATGTGGAATGGATGAACGTTCGCATTAAAGATACAAAGCCAATCCGGATGCGAGATCCGCTTTTTGCGGAGATATTCAAGCATACCGACAAGATCAAAATGCATCATAAAGACACGGACAAGGGTGTCCTTGTTACCGAGACATCCGACGATCCGGTAGTTGTCAAATTGATTCAAGCACACGCAAAGGTTGTCTCAGGATTTGTCGAACGTGGCTTCGCAGAAGCCATGAAGAACCACCCCGTCCCTGACACCAAGGGAACAGACGTGGCTCCCGCGACGCCAGCCAATCCGATAATACCCAATCATGGTTCCGTAGTTCGACTACCCAACGCCGCGCACCAACCTCGGGAAGGAACCAAGATTCTTATCGACGTCACGCGTGGTAACGAACCAGCCGAACTGAATGCGGCGATTGATAAGGTCGCCAAATATCTAAACATCTATGCGGGGGGTGGGGCAAAGCCTGCAAAAGGGCAATTCGCTGTGATCTTTCATGGCGACGCTACACTGGCTGTTTTGAATGACGATGCATACTCCGCTAAATTCAAGACGAATGGTAACCCAAACCTTGACCTGCTTCACCAACTGCATGAACAAGGAGTGGAGCTGTTTGTCTGTGGCCAAACACTGATCAGTAAAGACGCAAAGCCTGAGGAAGTGGCCGTGTTTATTGATACCGCCGTTTCTGCGTTGACGGTGGTTGTCAATTTGCAGGCTGATGGCTACGCGCATGTGCCGCTCGGGAAGTAGGACCATGCGGCCGCGTGGATGGTTCTGGTTTGAATTGCTTGATTAATTTTCCTCGTTCTCGTTTCACCTTGGCACTCGATCAATCTAACATCTTGGCATCTCAACAATCTGGCACCCTGGCAATTCCTATGACTTCCATCCCATCGACCAAAGACCATTATCAAATCCTAATCCTTGGCGGTGGTACTGCAGGCATCACCGTCGCCGCCCAACTTCGACGCAAGCTCAAGCGTTACGATCTTGCGATCATCGAACCTTCCACCAAGCACTATTACCAGCCACTTTGGACTCTGGTGGGCGCTGGTGTCTTTCCCAAAGAGCAAAGCGAACGCGAAGAAGCATCTTTCATTCCAAAGGGTGCCGACTGGATTCAGGATTTTGTCGCCGAACTACAACCCGAACAGAACTGCGTGGTCACTCAGACTGGACGACGTATTTCTTATGACTATCTAGTCATCGCTCTTGGGATTCAAGTCGATTGGAACAAGATTCCGGGGCTTGCAGAGGGGTTGGGCAGGCAGCAAATCTGCAGCAATTACTCGTATCAGCAAGTGGATTACACCTGGGAATGCGTCAGCAAGTTCCAAGGGGGAACTGCCCTGTTCACGATGCCCAACACGGCTGTCAAATGTGGCGGTGCTCCGCAGAAGATTATGTACTTGGCCGATGACCACTTCCGCAAATCAGGCGCACGTGACAAATCAAACGTCATCTTTGCGTCAGGACAGAGTGCCTTATTTGCCGTTGAGAAGTATCGTAAGTCTCTCGAAGTCGTCGCTGCTCGCAAATCGATCGATATCCGGCTCAAACATAACTTGGTCGAGATCAAGCCGGACCAGAAAGAAGCGATCTTTGAACACTTGGAGACTAGAGAACGAATAACGATTCCGTTCGATATGATCCACGTAACTCCACCGATGAGCGCTCCCGATCTCATCAAGTCGAGCGTACTTGCCAACGCCGCGGGCTGGGTAGACGTCGATAAGTACACACTGCAGCATCCAAAATACTTGAACGTATTCCCCATTGGCGACTGCAGCGGATTGCCTACTTCGAAGACGGGCGCAGCCATTCGAAAACAAGCGCCGGTACTGGTCAAGAACTTGATCTCCGCCATCGGAGGAATGCCGCTAGAGGCCAAGTACGATGGCTACACTTCTTGTCCATTGGTAACAGGCTATGGAAAGCTAGTTCTGGCAGAATTCGACTACGAAGGCAAACCGCAAGAAACCTTTCCTTTCGATCAATCGAAGGAGAGGCTCTCCATGTATTTGCTCAAAGCATACGCTCTCCCTCGGTTATATTGGCACGGGATGCTGCGTGGGCTAGGGTAAGGTTCGCACAATGAATGGATCGCAAATGGCTGATGAAGCACGGGATTTTGATCGAGTAGCCCATTGGGAGAATGTTTACTCCACCAAACAGACAACGGAAGTAAGTTGGTTCGAAGCAGAACCGACCACTTCGCTTGATCTGATAGTTCGCTTTTTACCACAGGGCGGGCGTATCGTTGATGTCGGCGGAGGTGCTTCGTTTCTAGTCGATAGGCTTATTGCGAAAGGCACCTGGGATGTTACAGTGCTCGACATCGCATCGTCTGCAATGGAACATGCACGAAAGCGACTTGGCGAAAACGCAGGGAAACAGTGCAAATGAACAACATGGAGACATTTCGTCAGTGGGCGTGGAGATTATTGCAGCTTGCCATTGTTGTCGCAATGATCGGTGGAGTTGCTTACTGGAACTTCGCTGCGGTCAGCGTGATCGAACACAAAATTTCCTCCGGTAAGATCGTCGCCGAGGTTTTGGGGACTGGCACTTTAGAGGCTAGAGTGAAGTCAATCATCAGTTCAAAAATCGCTGGTCGTATTCATGAGATTCTGGTCGATCAAGGCTCGAATGTAACGAAAGGCCAGCCTTTATTTACTTTGGATGACGCCGAACTCAAGCAGCAAGTTGAGATTGCACAAGCGACCACCACCATGTGGCAAGCATCCCTCGCGAGATTGCAGGCAGATCAAGATCAATCCAAGGCGGTACTCGACAGCGCCCAAAAGGAGATTAACCGGATACAGCAACTGCTTCGATCGAACTCGATATCGGAGGATGAAGCGGAGAAATCGATGGAACGATTGCGTATCGCTGAAGCAGGGTTGTCGCGTGCCAATGCTGCATTGTTGGAGGGGCAGCGCCAGATAATAACTTCGGAAAAAACCCTCGCTTTTAACGAAGCAAGGTTGGCAGATACTCGCGTCTCGGCACCCTTCGATGGATTGATCATTAAACGCTATCGGGATCCAGGCGATATTGGTGTGCCTGGCAGCCCTATCTTGATGTTAGTGTCCACCCATGAAATATGGGTGAGTGCGTGGGTCGATGAGACTGAGATGTCTCGAGTTCATCCAGAGCAGCGGTCCAGGATTCTGTTCCGCTCCGAGCCCCGAGAAGCGTATCTAGGTACCGTTTCTCGACTGGGGAGAGAGGCAGATCGGGAGACTCGCGAATTCGTGGTCGATGTTCGCGTCGAATCGTTGCCTAAGAACTGGGCCGTGGGGCAACGCGCCGAAGTCTATATTGAAGTAGAGCGGAAAGTCAATGTCTTGCTTATCCCCACTAAATACATCGTATATCGCGAAAACCAGCCTGGTGTTTTCTGCAAGGTCAGCGGCCGTGCTATCTGGCGGTCGATAACATTAGGAATTCGAGGACGCGAGACCACGGAGGTAGTAGAAGGCCTTCTAGTGGGCGAATCCGTATGCATTCCTGCTCATGGAAAAGATGTTCTGTTCGAACACCAGCGTGTTAAGGTGGTTCCATGAACCTAGCCTTTAAGGATGTACAACACAACTTAGGTCGGTTCAGTTTGACTGCCGTCGGTATCGGTATGATGCTCATGATCGTAATGGGTATGGCTGGCATCTATCGTGGTCTCATTGAAGATGCAACCCTGGTCATCGACCGCATAGGAGGTGACCTGTGGGTTGTGCAACGCGACACGCGAGGCCCGTTTGCGGAAGTGTCACGACTTCCCAAAACTATGGTCCACCGAGTGGAAGCTGTCCCTGGAATCGAGACGGCACGCGAATTTGTCTATCACACGATCCAGCGGCAACACGACGGAAAGCCACTTCGAATGTCGATTCTCGGCTTGAGTTGGCCGACCGACAAAGGCGAATGGCTACCGTTGGTAGCGGGAAGACCTCTCGCTCAAAATCATTTTGAATTGATCGCCGACCAATCGCTCGGCTTTCAGCTCAACGAATCAATCCAACTTGGAAAAGAGAAGTATGTCGTTGTTGGCCTCACCAATGGCATGGTGAGTTCCGGGGGCGATGGGATGAGCATTGTTACCCTGAGCGATTCTCAAGCGATCCAGTTCGATAGCGTGGGTGAGGCTCTGCGGCTTGAGCGTTCTGCTCGCGAGCGTCGAGCGTTAGATGTGGACTTGTTTCTCAAGCAACCTCAGTTGGTTGAGCAACTCTCGCAACCTACTACACAGCTGCCCGCCGTCTCTTCGCCACAGATCAGTGCCGTAGTTGCTCGCATCAAGCCTGGCTATAATATCGAAGAAGTTCAGCAAACGATCGCGAACTGGGGCGATGTCTCGGTATTCACTAAGCCAGGCCAGGAAGACCTTTTGCTTCAAGGAATGGTAGATAAGGCTAGACGACAGTTGGGGATGTTTCGTGCTCTCCTTACGATCATCGCCGCAGTCATTATGGCCCTGATCCTGTATACGCTGACCTTAGACAAATTGCACTCGATCGCGTTATTGAAATTGCTCGGAGCGCCGGACCGAACGATTCTTGGAATACTCCTGCAACAAGCAATAGGTTTGGGGGGGATGGGATATGGTATCGCGTTCCTTATCGGACAACAGCTCTTCCCATTCTTCCCTAGACGCGTAGTGATCACGAACCAGGATCTAGTGCAGCTCCTAGTTATTGTTTTGATCATATCGGTGCTGTCGAGCTTGCTCGGCATCTGGCGTGCAATGCGAGTGCAACCCACAGAAGCGTTAATGGGATAATTAAAGTGACCGAACCGCTAGCCATAGAAACTCGCAATCTCAACAAAGTCTACAATAGTGGACGCACGGAGGTTGTGGCTCTACGGGAAGCTACGCTGCAAATACCCAAAGGCCAAGTGGTGGCACTGTTGGGCCCAAGTGGTTCTGGGAAGTCGACTTTGCTTACGATCATCGGCCTCGTCATCCCACCGACGTCCGGACAAGTCTTCATCAATGGTGAGTTGATCGTTGATGGTTCGCTCGCAAAAACGAATCTTCGAAACTACCGACGTAAGAATGTGGGTTTTGTATTTCAGAAAGCCAATTTGATTCCATTTTTATCGGCAATCGAAAACGTTCAAATTGCCATGGAGTTAAACCACACTAGCAGTTTCAATGCACGACGAAAAGCGGCGGAATTGCTCGATGAATTTGGTGTCTTGGAACGATCTTATGATAAACCATCGAGGCTTTCCGGTGGTGAACAACAGCGAGTCGCTGTTGCGCGAGCATTGGCCAATAACCCAGCTGTGATACTCGCCGACGAGCCGACGGCTGCCCTCGACAGCCACCGCGCTCAACAAGTTATGGAACTATTTGCTAAAATTGCTCACGAACAAAATGCTGGCGTCATCGTTGTCACGCATGACCATCGCTACTTAGAGGTATTTGACGCGATCTTTGAAATCGAGGATGGTGTACTACGACAACGAGTAGCAGTAGTTAAATAACTATCGAGTCGAGCTGGTAAAGGTCGGCGAAAGTGAGCGGAATTCCAACAAGTGAACTACGACAATAATCTTCAAGAAAAAGTCACGTCCCCAAACCAAGGGGGAGCAGGGAGTCCAGCGCCCATCGAGATAGATGCTCGAATTTACATGGCTGCGGAACGGACTTTTCTTGCATGGATTCGCACTGGGATCGCGTTAATGGGGTTCGGCTTCGTCGTTGCTCGTTTTGGGCTGTTTCTTCGTGAGTTAACCATCGCCGGAACGCAACAGCAATTGCCAAGCACCGGATTCTCGCTTCCCATCGGGATTGGCTTAATCGCCTTTGGAATCATCGTGAATATTGTGTCCGTTATACGGCATCGCAGATACATTGATGCTATTGATCGCAACAACTTTAGGTCGGCATTCGGATCGACATTCGCAATTTGGGTCGCTCTCTTGCTTGCTCTCGTCGGACTGTCGATGGCTTTGTATCTCGCAAGTCTTTAGATCACCGAAGGCAACTGCACGTCCAAAGTTATATCGGCACCGGGCAATGCAACCAGAGGGATCGGTGGAGTTGCTGCTACTTGCTAAATCGAAGCAGATAGTTCTCGGTGAATCCCTCGATTGCGACTTCCTCTTCAAACTGGAAACCTGCGTCGATGATCTCTTGCTTGAAAGTTTCGAGCGGTGCGCGAATATGTCCTAGAAGCCATTGTTTGCGCTCGCGGCTCACATCGGGCTCGCGATGAAAATCGACGACGACCAACTTGCCACCAGCACGCATTGCACGGTAAATCGATTTCAGGGAACTCTCCGGATACTCGAAATGATGGTAGACGTCGCAAATGAAAGCTCGGTCGATAGAATTCGGCTTTAAATTGACATCGCGATCAGAACAAAGCACGACCTCCACATTCTCCAATTTTTCTTCTTGGGCTCGATCGCGCAGATGCTTGAAAAACTTGGGGGAGATATCAATTGCATAGACCTTTCCCTCCTTGTCAACACTGCGGGAAAGTGGACGCAGATAAAGTCCTGTACCCGAGCCTACGTCAGCGACCGCCATTCCAGGCTGAAGTTGCAGGGCTGCCAAGATCCGTTCGCGGCACGCGAAGACCTCTCGACTTTCGACCTCGAATCGTTTGATAAAATCTTCCACGTTCATGTTGGGATCGAGGAAGCTGTCGTTGATCCCAGAAGGGAGATTGGCAGCCCGTTTCCCCTCTTCTTGGGTCGCGCTGTTGTCACTCGCATCTTGCCCAACCCCGCAGGCTCCAAGGAGTGACACGAAGAAAAAGACCATCGCGGTTGATTTTGAAAGCGAAGCAAACATTGCCATTCTCGTGTGCAGTGAAAGAGTGTGCCGGTGAAGCCATCCAATATAACAGTTTCTGCAACTTTCGTCCTCCCATACCGAAGAGAGAAGATCATCGCACGGCGATCAGGGCATTCGTAAGGGGGGTACATTCTTCGATACAGACGTCCACTTGTTGGCCGTGATCGCTTCGATTTATGTTGGTGACACGGGGTAAATGATTTGAAGAACTCGGGTATCGACTGCAGCCTGCTGGACCAAAATGGATGGCGAAGAGTCTTTACCGTCAAGTAGATCAAGCTTGCCGTATGCCCGTCGAGGAGTAATTGGACTGCTTCCTGCTTGAACTCTTGGCTAAATACGCGACGTTTGGAACTGGACGTAACAACGGGCTTTCTTGGCATCTCTATATCTCCTTAGTGAGTCTCATTTTAAGAGACTGACCTGTCCGTGGATACGGCACCACCTCAAACACACGGAAAAGAAACATGATTGCCTTCAGCCTTCCTTCTGTGTGTTCCGTGTGTTCCCTTATCGGTTCTTGCACCGACTGAGTGGCCTGTGTGCAGTGCCGGTGCGTATCATTTGAGTTGGAACATCGTTGCAAGCTTCAGGATGAGTTGGTGATAACCACAGAACACACCGAACACACGGAAAAGAAACATGATTGCCTTCTGCCTTCCTTCCGTGTGTTCCGTAGTTCCCTTATCGGTTCTCGCACCGACTGAGTGGCCCGTGTGCAGTGCCGGTGCGTATCACTTGAGTTGGAACATCGTTGCAAGCTTCAGGATGAGTTAGTAATAACCACAGAACACACCGAATACACGGAAAAGAAACATGATTGCCTTCTGCCTTCCTTCCGTGTGTTCTGTGTGTTCCGTAGTTCCCTTATCGGTTCTCGCACCGACTGAGTGGCCCGTGTGCAGTGCCGGTGCGTATCATTTGAGTTGGAACGTCGTTGCAGGCTTCATGAACGGTTGAGGACTGGTCGCGACGGAAGCGGCCCTGGAACTTAAGCTAACCGCACGAACTACCGCCCCAAACTAAATGCCCCGAACTAGAGGTTATAGCTTGGACGGTATCTTGCAGCGTCGATGGTAGCCCAGATATGCATGATCCAGCCCAGAAGTACAAACCATAGCAAGGTTGCAGTTACAAAGAAAATAGCGGCAGCAATGATTCTCCCTTGGCAAAGTTGCCCCAAGCCAGGGTATACAAAACTAGCGATTGCACAGATGACGTTCGCCGTCGAACCTTGCCCATTCATTTGAAGATTCCTGTCTCACCGTTTCTTAGTTGCCTCAATCTTCCACAATCTTCACTCATTCGTCGGCCAGACACGAATCTTGGAAAATTCTTTCGCGATCGCAATGCTTGACTGGCTACGTTACTTCCAAGGTAATCTGGGGTAACCGACTAGTATTTCCTGCGGCATCAACCGCTTCGACGATCAACCCGTAAGTTCCAGCCTGCAAATCCAATCTTGTCTCTCTTGCAGCGACATTGCTTTTCCGCAGTTCGGGCGCTGAACCATTGCTGGTCGTATAAACGTTGTATCTTGCCCCCGAGCCTGCGTTGGACCATTGAACACGCGTCTGCGTCCCAATTTTCACGATCGAAGTGACTTGAAAAGCATCTAGACTATCGGTCATCCTGTAGAACCGACGATCCATGGCGCTAGAAAAAGATGTACCCGTTTTCGTATAGAGTGATAACGTATGCGAGCCATCGGGTATGCTTCCAAAAAGCTCGATAATGGCCGAGTCTTGGATGGTAAATGTCCCGTCCTCGCGAACAAACCTGGAAGCATCTTTTTTCGTCGTTCCATTCAAGGAAGCAAACAGCAGAGTCGTATCCGAATTGATTTTCCCTTCAATGGAAAGGTCATTCGTGATACCGAAGGCAGTCCCCGAATTCGCCATCAACAAGTCCCGCAGCGGAGCGATTCTTTGGTCTGGATTGGTGTTAATGAAGTTAATAACGGCAAGGACATCCAAGGGGCTGATTGAGCCGTCTCGGTCCACATCGCTTGTAAATAGGTATGGAACAGGGGAATTCGGTGGACGATCGTTCAGGCGATTGATAATGGCGAGAACGTCCAACGGGGATACCGAGCTATCGCGATCTGCATCCAACGAAGTAAGCCAATTTTCATTCGCTGATGTTGAGGAAGCGATATCAATCACCGTCGCTCCGTACGCTAAAACAGAACCATTTCGTTCTGCTTGTACCAGGATCGAACGGCTTCCGGGGGTCGAGAATAATTCGTTAAGCAATTGTACAGATGCTCCGCCAACGACCGTTCGATCGAAGATCCCGTCGCCATCGATGTCCACTTTGTAAGTTACGCCCGTCGAGGGTGGTGGCGTAATGCCACTCAATTGCACCTGGATTCTAAAACTCTCATTGGTGCGGACCGTAGCTGGCGCTGTCACATTCAGGTTGCCGGTCGGAACGGGAGCGAAAACGCTAATCCCCGATGATCGGAAGTCGACTCCCGAAACGTTGGTAACCTTGGCTTTTGTTTTGGTTCCATCGACTAGCACGCGATAGGTACCATCCGCAAGCCCATTCGCATTGACAAGCGATCCTGTGAACGTGAGATCAACTTGAGTCCGGTTGTTGATGGTAAACTCTTCGAATGTGTACGGGATCAAAAGATCGCCAACATCCGCTTTCACGAACTGAATGGCATCCGGGGTAAAGTTAACAGGCGCATCCCAAGTGATGCGGGCTTTACGCACTTGGTTGCCAAGGGCATTTCCCGAGACATCGGTAACACCGACCACTTCAGGTCGATTCGTAATGTTCAGGCGGTAGTTCGTTTTTGGACTTGTAGACCCAGGCAATGAAGAATCTACGACTTCCAAGATCAAATCGTAAACGGCCTTGGTTTCGAAATCAAAAAGACTGCCCGCTTTGACCTTGATCTGATCGCCGATGATTTCGAAGCTAGAGGCTCCCTCGCCTAGAATTCTAATTTCGTTCGTGCCAAGGGCATCATCGGTAACTGTGATGGTCGCTAAGGACTGGCCTACACTGGTAGAGACCATCTCTTCCAGAGTGTTTGTCACAGAACTCAGCTGAATGGCCGTGGGAGCTTCGTTAGCATCCGTGATTGAAAGGGAAAGCTCAATCGAAAGTTCGTGGGAAGTCCCCAATGTGGCATCATCGACCTGAACGTTGAATCGATAACTTGGTTGGGACTCGAAATCGAGAGTACTACCGGCACGAAGCCAAACCCCCGATTCCTTCACCTCAAATTGAGCCGCATCCGGCCCTGATAGAAGGATGGAATTCAGGCCCAGAGCGTCATCGGTCACGACCACAGTTGCAACTTGTAGCCCGTTTGCGAGGTTGGTCGATTCCGACAGCGATACTATCGAATCTGTTAACCGAACACTCGATGGAGCTTCGTTGGAATCCGTAATTGAGAGTGTGAAATTAGAGCTTGCAGCAGGGGCAGATGGAAAGGCTGGGTCACTCGCAGAAACGGTTACCACATAGCTAGCCTTGGTCTCAAAATCCAGCGTAGCATTAGGCTTGAAACTTAGCTGAGTGCCCGACAACGAGAACAATTCGGCATCCGTCCCGCTTAAGGCCAGAGCATTCGAGCCAAGTCCGTCGTCCACCACGTGAATATTGGCCACAAAAACAGGTGTGTCGATCGAGGTCGATTCCGAAACGGACACAACATCTCTCAATTGAACGCCGGCAGGCGGGTCATTCACGTTCGTTATATTCACGATAACATTGGTGGTACTCGACAGACTTGGCGACCCTTGGTCGGTAACTCGAACGGGGATCGTCCAAGTCGCTCGTGTTTCGAAGTCGATGGAGGATGGGTTCATCACAAAAAGAAGCCCCGTCGCCGGATTGACACCAAACACATTGGTCGGACCACCTGGTGCGATACTGAACTGAAACGTGCCTGACTGGCCGGCGTCTGGGTCGGTAGCCGTAAGTGTTCCGACCTCCATGCCGACCGTTGTGTTTTCCGAAATGGTGAATGATCCGATTGTTAGCGCCGGTGGCTCATTGATATCGGTCGGAGCAATGGTGATTGTCTTGGTCGTTGAAGCGGGAACTTGAAACGAGTCTGTTACCTTCACTACGACTTCAATCGGAAGTGTCCGTTCGAAATCCCACTGGCCTACTTGCCTGACCTTGACGGCTCCAGTCACAGAGTCGATCGAAAATGGACCGGAATTTCCAATGAAACTGTAGCTAAGGCTTTGCCCTTCATCCGGATCGGAAGCAGCGATCGACGTCACTACCGCGTTGAGCAAGGGGTTTTCAGGGATCTCGAGACGACTTGTTTCAATGACAGGGGCTAGATTCTTTCGAAACCCGAAGTCTGCATTTAAGAGATGCTCGTTCTTGGAGACAAGAATGTTGTGATAAGTATTCCCGATTGGAATATGAGCCCCCGGACTTCCATCAGCAAACACGGTGTAACTGCCTGGCGAAAGCTCTTCAATGGCGTATTTGCCTTCAAAATCAGAAGTCGTTTGGAACTCGGGGTAGGTATAGAGCAATCGATCAAACATGCCAAACGGACTCGAGTCAAAAATCTCTTCGTTCGAAAAAATCAATGCATACTTGATGTCGGCTTGTGGTCTTTGGATGCTGATCGTCTCGCGCTGAAGCCCTCGAAGCGAGTTGGTCTGCGCAAACCCAAGCAATTGGTCATTGCGATCGTAAATCTCAATGCGACCAAACGAAGATTTCAGATTCTCAGCAGCAATCGCTTCCACGGAAACGCTATCTGCTTCATGGTAAAAAAGCACTTTTAACTTGTCGGAGGTATCGAACCAAGGAATGCCTTCACTGGACAGTACGGTAATCACGTTAAAGTCATTATCAAATGTGCTTCGAGTTCGCACGACATGACCGATGTTCTCACCGTTGCTAGCAGCCACAGTCAATGTGGCATTAGGAAATCGGTTGGTTAGTTCGGTCCCTTGAGGGTAATTGATGGCAACAATTTCCTGTTGAAGGTTATCTCGGAATCCATTCCCGTTGCCATCCGCAAAGACTTGAACACCACTCGCTAAGTAATCCGAGCTGGTTAATTTTCCGTCCTGATCAAGATCCTGCCCCATCGTGCCGCGAATGCCGCCATCGAAGTTAAAAGTGCCGACGTGATTCAAGGCTCTGCCGGCGTAGACCAAGGGACTAGGGTCTCCTAAGGTCCCGAAGGTGAACCGAAACAACTTTTCTGACGTTGCCGAATCGTCGATCGCATTGCCAGCCACCCAGTCAACAGCAGCCCATCCCACCGATGCACCGATCCGCCCTGCATACCCTGGCTTTTCCGTTTTAATCAACGATGTCCCCGTGGGAACTGTGTAGCTGGTGTTTTCAGAGAAGGTGATCTTTCCGTAGGACACACCAACGCCAGCGGTTGAGTTCAACAGCCCAACAGAGTCTAGTTCGGTCCATAAGGCTGAAGCGCCATCCCGAACACCATCGTTATTCTGATCGGCATCGGTACCAGGAACTGGCTTGGAGGATGTTTGCACCAGCATGAAGGTCGCAGTTCCGAAGATAAATGTCAGTCTGTCCGACAAGGTGGAGTTATCGCTCCAACGATTTCCAGGGAGCCCCGAAAATCCTGCAGAGGAACTCTTTAGACTAGTTGATGCCACATCGATCTGATAGGGATTCTGAAATTGGCTAACCACGAGAAATCCATTGGCACCGAAGCGAAGCCCTGTCAGGTCGATGACCGATTCTATCTGACCAGGATTGTTCCAACCGTCGAGTGTTACAAAATACGTACCTTGAGGTAGTTCGGCACTTGGCTCCCCTCGCAGTTCAACGTACTGGTCGGTATCGACATTACCGAATTGTGGTCTAGCGTGAACTTCGCTGATGTAGGCCGCAAGAACTCGTCGTGATTCCAGCGATTCGAAACCTAAGCGATTTCGGTTTCTCCGCGAACCTAGTCTCTTAGGATTTCTATTCAAAAGTCCTTGTAACCGCGCAAGTAACTTGGCCATCGCTTTGTCAAACCGTTAAAACTGGTCACGAAAATCACTCAAGAGTAGACCGTAACATAGTCAACTGTCATTCTGAAATCAACCTGGCCTAAGCTATCGCCCTCGTAGTGAATTGATTTGAATGATAAACTTTTGCGTAGGTGATTCCAGAATTCAGAATGAGGTCCAGCTGACGCGAGACCTCGAGCAAGACGCTTTTCGACTGAGAACACGAATGAATCGATTAAAAGACTGTCGCCATGGCCGGATGTTATACAACGAACACGACATCTATATTGGCCGTTCGCTCGATCTTTATGGCGAGTTCTCCGAGGGGGAATGCGATGTTTTTCGACAACTGATCCAGCCAGGCTGGACGGTACTAGAATTGGGGGCCAACATTGGATCGCATACGATTTTTTTGGCGAAATGTGTTGGCCCTTCCGGTCGAGTGATCGCTTTTGAACCGCAGCGCGTCGTTTTTCAAACGCTGTGCGCGAACATTGCCTTGAACAGTATTCTGAATGTGGATTGCCACCAAAAAGCAGTTGGACAGCAGGCTGGTTCGTTGATCGTGCCGCCTTTGGACTACAAGGTGGACAATAACTTTGGTGGGCTTGGCTTAGGGGCCTACACCCAGGGGGAATCCGTTCCCGTGGTCGCCCTTGACGATCTCAATCTGAATGCTTGCCACTTCGTGAAAATCGATATTGAAGGGATGGAACGGGAGGCGATTCTCGGTGCCAAGCAGACTTTGGAGCGATGGAAGCCTGTCCTGTACGTGGAGAACGACAGGACCGATCGGTCTGACGCTTTGGTCGAGACCTTGCATGGTCTTGGATACGCTCTTTATTGGCATAAACCGCCGATGTACAGTCCGCAAAACTTTTTCGGAAACCAACAGAACATCTTTGGCGGCATTGTTTCGATGAACATGATTGGGATCCATTCCTCAATCCCTCACAACGTGGACTGCCCGAAAGTCGAATTGCCCAGCTAGCTCGTTTCCCGGTTGAGCTTGATTCGGACTGAAAAGATCATGAATTTTTAAGGAAACCGACTACAATCGAGGCTTCTCTCGACTGTATTCCACTTTGATGCCAGCCCTCCGAATTAAGCGAGTCGTCCATGCGATTTCTGTTTTTCGTTTTTGCCGTTTCATGCCTTGCGACTGGACTAATTGATCCTACTTTTACGGGGCGATTGCACGGTGATGAAAAAGCGGATGATACGGGCAGCAAGTCCGAAGAGAAGAAAAGCTGGAATGTCGAAACCCCTCCGGGGGACTCCTACCAGCAAAAAATTGATTCACGCGAGGGGACATGGATTAACTTGGATGTCTCTCCCGATGGGACAGAGGTGGTGTTTGATTTCCTTGGAGACATCTACACCATGCCGATCACGGGTGCCGATGGAACCGAGGGGGTTCATCCCAAAAATCTCGCGAGCGGAATTGCATGGGACATGCAACCGAGATACAGCCCTGACGGAAAATGGATCTCCTTTACAAGCGATCGGACTGGAAAGAGCGAACGCGGCGGAGACAACCTATGGGTCATGCGTCGCGATGGATCCGAAAGCAAGCAAGTCACGAATGAAACCTTTCAGCTCGTTAACGGAGCAGCCTGGTCGCCCGATGGTGATTACTTAGTCGCTCGTAAGCATTTCACAGGCAGACGTTCGTTGGGTGCAGGTGAGATCTGGATGTACCATCGTTCGGCTATCGATGCGAATTCAACCACAGGCCTTCAGTTAACGAAACGCGCCAATGACCAAAAGGACGTGAATGAACCAATCTTCTCCCGCGATGGTCGGTTCTTGTTTTACTCCCAAGATTCCACCCCTGGCGACTCGTTCGAATACGACAAGGATTCCAACAAGCAAATCTACGTTGTCAAACGGATCGATCTTCAAACGGGTGAGACATCGAACTACATCACGGGTCCAGGTGGAGCATGTCGACCTGTCCCTTCGCCCGACGGGAAGTCGATCGCATTTGTACGACGCGTGGGTGCCAAAACGGGCTTGCACGTGCTCGATATCGAATCCGGAGCGATCCGACTTGTTTACGATGAACTTGAACGGGACATGCAAGAAGCATGGGCGATTCACGGGGTTTATCCGACCTATGCCTGGACGCCAGATGGCGAACACGTCATCGCTTGGGCGAAAGGTAAAATTCGCAAGATTTCCATCTCAGAAGGAACTGCACAGGAAATACCCTTTCATGTGGTCGACTCTCGTGAAATGCGGAAGCCGGTTCGATTTCCTGTCGAGGTGGCTCCGGAGAAGTTTACGGCCAAGATGCTCCGCTGGGTACAAGTTTCACCGCAAGGAAACCAAGTCGTTTTCCAATCGTTGGGGTATCTGTATGTTCGAGATTTGCCTGAAGGTGAACCGCGCCGACTGACAACCCAGTCGGATCATTTCGAGTTTTACCCTAGCTATTCGGCAGATGGCAAACACATCGTTTACACCACTTGGGATGATGAGAAACTTGGAACGGTCCGCGTCGTGAGCTCGAACCCAGACGATGCCGAATCTTGGAAAGTGACCTCACAGCCAGGTCATTACGTTGAACCCGCCTTCTCGCCCGATGGACAAACCATCGTGTACCGCAAATCTTCCGATGGGTATTTGCGATCGCCACTCTGGTCGCGTGAACCGGGTTTGTACCGAGTGCCATCGCGCGGGGGCGAGCCAACGAAGATACGATCCGCAGGTTCCAACCCGCAGTTCGCCACCGACAACGAGCGCGTCTTCTTCATCGATAGCAGCGGCACCAAAGACGTCGACAATCTTGGACTCTATTCGATTAGCCTGGATGGCAAAGAGGAACGCAAGCACTGCAACAGTCAGTGGGGAACTCATTATCGCGTATCGCCGGATGGCAAGTGGATTGCATTCATCGAGCGTTTCAACGTGTTTCTTATTCCGCTGTTGCATACCGGAAGCACACTTGAAATTGGGCCTTCCAATACTTCATTGCCAACCGCCAAGATGAGTCAAGAGTCTGGGGACTTTGTACATTTTTCGGGCGATAGTCAATCGTTGCACTGGACGGTTGGGCCCACCCTGTACACTCAATCCATGGAGCAAGCGTTTCCTTTCCTGCGAACCGAAAGTCAAAAAGAAGCTGCTCAGGAAAAGACCGAGCCTGTGAAAACAGAACTCGGGTTCGAACATCCTACCGCAAAACCAGAGTCGACGATCGCCTTTCTTGGCGCGAAGATCATCACCATGGGAGAGCAAGGAGTCATCGAGAACGGGACCATTGTGATCGAAAACAATCGAATTCTCGCTGTTGGAAAAAAGAGGGAAGTTGAGATTCCTGAAGGGGCGACCAAAGTGAAAGTTCCCGGAATGGTCATCATGCCAGGATTTATCGACACCCACGCGCACGGACCTGCGGAAACAGATGGTATCCAACCCGAAGCGAATTGGGTGAACTACGCCAGGCTGGCTTTCGGTGTCACGACCATCCACGACCCATCCAACGATACGCAAGGGATTTTTTCAGCGAGTGAAATGGTAAAAGCCGGAACAACTCTTGGCCCACGGATCTTCTCGACCGGAACGATCATCTACGGGGCTGCCGGCAGCTTTAAAGCCGAGATCGATAGCCTAGACGACGCGAAATTTCATTTGAATCGTATGAAAGCCGCTGGAGCCTTGAGTGTTAAGAGCTACAACCAGCCGCGACGCGATCAACGTCAACAAGTGATCGCGGCTGCTAGAGAGCTTGAAATGATGGTGGTGCCCGAGGGTGGTTCGACCTTCATGCACAACATGACCATGATCGTCGATGGGCATACTGGGATCGAACACACGCTAAGTGTTCAAACGGCTTACGATGACGTGATGGATTTGTGGCGTGGAACCAATGTTGGTTACACACCAACCCTTTGCGTTGCGTACGGTGGTATCTCCGGGGAACGCTACTGGTACCAACACGATGACCTGTGGACACATCCAAGGTTGAACGCGTTCATTCCGAAGGCGATTTTGCATCCTCGGTCTCGGCGACGCGAAAAAGCTCCTCTCGAAGACTACAACCATATTCGTGTTGCAGAGATTGCGAAGCAAGTGGTCGAACAAGGTGGGATGGTTCAAGCGGGCGGTCACGGACAGCTAAATGGCATCGACACTCATTGGGAGATGTGGAGCTTCGTGCAGGGCGGCATGAGCAATATGGATTCGCTGCGATGCGGAACCATCCTGGGTGCCAAGTACTTGGGGCTGGATGGTTCGATCGGTTCTTTGGAACCAGGTAAGCTCGCTGATCTTGTTGTGTTGGAACGTGGACAGGACCCTACAAAAGATATTCGCGCAACGCAAGAAATTGCGATGGTGATGGCTAACGGTAGATTGTTCGACGCAATGACGATGGCCGAGATCGGTGGCGAAGAAAGCCCAGCCCCAGCATTCTTCTTCCATGACCCAAGCCAACAAACAGGCGGCTCGATGCCGCGCGTTCGCGGTTGTGGTTGCTGCCGACCTGGCGGACTGCCGAGCTGGATGATTGAAGAGTAATCAAGGCCTACCCCTGGCCCGGAGAAGAACCTACCGACTTTATTGAAGGACTTGGCCCCAGTGATGTTGTATCGGTTTGGCGTCATTGATCGCAACCGTTTGCGGAGACCTGCCATCTTTCCAATGGGATCGTTCTGGTTGATGCCCAAGAGCCAGACACTAAGCACGTCGGTACAAGTCTTTGCGTGAAATAAACCATTAGCTGTAATGCGTTAGTCGACGCTCTGGATCCGACCCATCCAGTGCAGTCCGGTTCGGGCTCGACCCGACCGGACACCGCTTTGGTGTTCTAGCACCGCAATGATTCGCAGCTCCTACTTTGCCGAACCTTGCACCG
>JBIKLJ010000216.1:0-8187 GCA_044359895.1 Pirellula sp. | reverse complement strand
TTGCGGCGCATCCACCATGACACGAATCGGAACAGTTCGGCTTTGCGAATCCAAACCAATCCCTTCGTACCGGCTTAAATGTCCATGCCATTCGTAGACCGTGTCTTCCCGGCCTGCAACGCGGTAGGAAACTACCACCGGTGTAGGAGGAAGTTCGTAACT
This sequence comes from Pirellula sp., assembly GCA_044359895.1. Lineage (GTDB taxonomy): Bacteria > Planctomycetota > Planctomycetia > Pirellulales > Pirellulaceae > JBKCUI01. The sequence goes on along the minus strand of JBIKLJ010000216.1, from coordinate 8,025 downwards.
CGCAGACTTCATCACTCGAGACGAGGGGACCGTACCAGGGGTAGCATTGGTTTGATCTAGTATCAAAAGTAATTGATCGGCGCGTAGACTGCATGATACTTCCACTCGTTGAGTGTCATCGATCACGCATAAAGAAGCCCCTTTTTGGACAAACGAATCCTCTTGAACAGCTTCGGTGATGATCACGCCCGAGATGGGGGCTTTGACTTCCGTGCGTTCCAGATTGACCTTCGCTTGCTCCAGTTGGGCACTCGCCAGTTTTTCTGCTAGAACAATCCGAGTTCTCCGGGACTCCAACAAACGCAGTTGATTTTGGATCGCCAAGCGTTGGTTAGCGCTGTTCAGTTTCAGCCGACGGGCTTGATCCAGTTCTGTCTCGGACGCGATCCCTTTTGGTAAGGAGAGGAGACGCGCTAGTTCGCGTTCTTGCAAGGCATAGTCCTCGTCCGCCAGAAGCAACGATTTCTGACCGTTGGCGAGTTCTTGGTCCAGTTCCTTTTGCTGGGCGTACTCGGAATCGCGAAGGGCTGCCAACCGATCGACTTCAAGCTGAAAGTCGGTGGCATCCAAACGGAAAAGTACATCCCCTTTGTGGATGTACTTTCCAATCTGGCATTCTTCGCTTTTGTGCTTGATGCGGCCAGCCACTTCGGCCGCCAAAGTAACAAGCCGATAAGGGACTACCGATCCATTGACATTCACATCCAAGGTCTCGAGCCCCTCGTAGCTTCGAATGGCAGACACCCCGACAATAGGCAGCTTGGACATTTTTGAAATGGAGTCCACTCCTCCGATGTCCACTTGCTTGGGTTGTTGGACTCCCATGCCAACCAAAATGGTTACACCTAAGGCGATAATCATGGAAGGCAGAACGACGCCTAACAGGATGGTTTTGAGGATCTTGCTTTTCTGAGACACGCTAGGAAAATCTGCGAAAACGAGTGGGAAACGATGTCTTAATTTCGATCCTAGTCTATTCCAACGCTCCAAAAATGCCTAACCCAAAGCAAAAACCCATCCGAAGGGGGGCTCGAGCTATGGATCGAAATGAAGTAGATCGGATCAACGAATAGACTCGATGTCCAGTTAGGCCATCTTCGTTTCGCGGAAGGTTTTTTTGTTAAAACCGATCCTGGTTTTAGAAGTAGGCGTGCCTGGAAATGGGATTGCCGACAGTTTAAGGCAGTCGATGCCCCATCTTGTCTCGCTTGGTGGCAAGATAGCCCGCATTGTGTTCGTTCGCAGCGGAAATGATGGGGACTTGATCTGTTACCGTCAGGTCGAAGCCTCGCAGATTAAACGCCTCGGTCTTTTTCGGGTTGTTGGTTAGCAAACGAATACGGCGGAGTCCAAGATCCTTTAGAATTTGGATCCCCACCCCATAGTCTCTCATGTCCGCTTTAAAACCGAGAGCGTGGTTGGCTTCCACGGTATCCATGCCTTGATCCTGCAATGCGTATGCACGAATCTTTTGGGCAAGGCCTATCCCGCGTCCCTCTTGCGGCAAATACACCAGAACTCCACAGCCTTCTTGGGAGATGGCTTCCAGGGCTTGGTGCAATTGATCACCGCAATCGCAACGCAATGATTCCAGCAAGTCTCCGGTGAAACAGCTGCTGTGCATCCGGACCAAGGGAGCGGGATCCGTTGCATTGGCCAGATTCCCGAATACCAAAGCAATCGGCTCTTGCGATTCAAACTGAACCCCATAAACCATGATTTCGCAAGTACCAAATTTGGTAGGCAGCTTGGCCGTCGCCGTTCGCGAAACAAGTTTCTCGTTGATCCTGCGATGGGAGATCAGTTGCTCGACGGTGATGATTTCTAATTGATGCTCTGCCGCCATCTGCATCAATTCATCACGCGTGGCTCGGTCACCGTCTCGGTTTAGGATTTCGCATAAAACCCCGGCTGGGGTCAAGCCGGCCATACGAGCCAGATCGACCGCCGCCTCGGTGTGACCTGCCCGTCGCAATACTCCCCCTTCCATGGCAACCAAAGGGTAGACGTGCCCTGGTTTCACAAAATCGGAAGCCATGGATTGACCATTGGCGAGCCTACGAATCGTCTCTGCTCTTTCGCCCGCTGTGATTCCCGTTTTGCAACCAGCATGATCAACTGGGGTCATGAATGCAGTCCGCAATGGCGCGGTGTTGGTATCGACGATGGGTCTCAGATCCAGTCTTTCGCAAACAGAAGGAAGCACCGGCGCACAAAGCTGTCCATGCCCCTGCAGCATGAAGTTGATGGTTTCTGTCGTTACGCCCTGGGCGGCGCAGATAAAATCCCCTTCGTTCTCACGATCTTCATCATCGAGAACGATCACTACCTGACCGCGCGCAATGGCCTCTACAGCTTGATGAATGGTGCTGAACGTTTTTTCTTGATTCATAAGTCTGGAAATACCTAGGAAGATTTTTTGAACCCCAAGCGAGAAACTAGGATGCACTTTCGCCGGGGTCGTTGCCTTCCAAGTTGTAATCTTTCATCTTTTTGTGGAGAGTATTTCGATTGATACCCAAACGCGTAGCCGCCTTCGTTTGGACGAAGTTGCAAGCACCTAAGACTTGCGAAATCAGTTCTTTTTCGACGCGATCTACGACCTTGCTGTGCAAGTTCGTTTGGTCTGCTTCGCTGATGCGAAGCCCTTCGTGCACGACCTCGCTCACCAACGATTCAAAATCCAGGGCTCGGACCGATGACATGGCCGAAGGTTTCGACGCACCAGAAACGCAACCGGGTAGTGAATTCAGAGTTAACTCGTCCGAATCTGCCATGACCACGGATCGCTCTATGTAGTTTTGAAGCTCCCGAACGTTTCCAGGCCAATGGTAGTCTTGCAAAGCTTGCATCGCTTCGTTTTGAATATGCACCACATAGCGGTCGTTGAGTGCACTGTAGTATTGCAAAAAATGAGAAACCAGGGCTGGCACATCTTCACGCCGCTTGCGAAGCGGCGGCAGCTCGATTGGGACCACGTTCAATCGCCAATACAGATCCTCGCGAAACTTTTCTTGTTGAATCTCTTCCGCGAGATCGCGATTGCTTGCGGCGATCACACGCGTGTCGACTGTTACCGTCTCCGTATCTCCAACCCGTTCGAATTGCTTTTGCTGAAGCACTCGCAGTAGCTTCACCTGCAAATGGAGAGACGTGCTATTGATCTCATCAAGAAAAATCGTACCCGAATGAGCCGTTTCAAATCGGCCAGCACGATTCCCAACTGCACCCGTAAATGCACCTCGCACGTGTCCGAAAAGCTCGCTCTCCAGAAGACTCTCGCTGAGTGCACCGCAGTTTACTTTTACAAAAGGGCCGCCATTGCGATTACTCAGTTGGTGAATTGCGTTCGCAATCACTTCTTTGCCCGTTCCCGTCTCACCCAAGAGAAGTACGGATGCGTTGCTCATGGCAACCCGGCGGGTGATCCGATAAACGTCTTGCATGGCAGGACTAGAACCGATCACACCGGGCAGCGACCCGCTCTTGCTGAATCGATAATTTCCTTCGTTTTCCAGTCCGTAACTGGCCATGGATGAGCAGCTTGTGTTCGACGCCTTGAAACCCCTGCCGGCCGTCTTAACACGCGGCAAGGAGATTAGGGAGCGACCTCAGCCCAGGTTCTTTTTCCCTTTGCCGCTTCAATCGCATCCAATACTCGACCTAACAGGACCCGCAGGTCCGTTTCGTTCGGTCCCCGCAAGTTATACTCATCGTACTGAGCGTTTTCAGTCTCGGAAGATAGCTGGAGCCCAAATTGCTTCACCGATTGCACAAAAATTTGGCTTGCGTGCTCTCGTTCGGGCAACGGAAGCGATTTATCCAGCACAATTGATACAAGATGTTTTTGAGCGACTGGCGTTTCAGCCCATGGAATAAATTTGGATTCCGGGGTCTTGGAGACTTGAAGGGTTTTAAAATCGACCCAATAAGCATCCGCCAACTGCTTCCAAGCTAGCCTGCCGACGGAATCCACTCGGGGGGCTTGGTTGACGATTGCCATACGACGAAGGATATCGGACAGTCCCGACGACTCCGGTGGGACCGAGCCGACAACGACGCGATTGTCTTCACCTAAAATGCGATGGTCGCCGTCGCCGAGCGAATCCGCAAGAATCGCGATGGGGCAAGTCGAAGTGGTCGGGTTGGCTCGAATTCGCTGAACCATTTCCCCCAATCGCATTTCGAAAACTCGATCCACAATCAAGACGGATTCGATTGGTAAGCCTTGCCGAATGGCAGCCATGGTTTGGCTTGCCGACGAAGTTTCAAAAACGCGATACGAGAACTGCTGCAAAAGTGTCGAGACTTGAGTCCTCAAAGAACTGCTTCCGCCGACCAGCAAAACCAAAGGCTTCGCATCCAGTTGCCGCATTTCTCGCAAAAGCTGCTCCAACTTGCTGCGACCTCCAAAGGACTTGTCCTGCAGTTTCAAATCACCGTCTTGGTCAGCCCCATAAAGTGTCTGCACAAGAGACGCAGCGGCTTGGTATCGAACGGACGCAAACCCCGACGAGCACGCATTCACCAAGCGTTCAAGCACCGGACCAGGTACACCCTCTTTGGATACCCATCTCGACAAGTTCTGAACGGCCAAAAGTTGTGCGGCCGAAAGCTTTTCCTCGACGGCTGAATCCCAAATCAGACAGGCGAACGCCTCGCTGTCGAGCGTTTCGGTCGGAATGCTCTTGAGCACCATTTCAGGGGTCCACGCGTCGCCTGCATCACGGCTTGCATCCTCTAACAAAACGGCGACCGCCTCTGCCGAAAACAAATCGATTGATGGACCTGCTCGTAGACCGCTGCGAGCATGATTAACGGCTTGTTGCCAAAAGAGATCTGCATTTCTGGCGGGCACTTCGAGCAGCACTTTTTTGTCGCTGGAAAGTCGCCAAGCAAAATACGAATCAGACTCATCCGACCAACGGAATCTTTGGAAATCCGAAAGAGATTTCTTCATGGCATCGATAGCGTGTCGGTAGACTCTCTCTGCCGACGGAATGGTATTCCCATGGCTGGATGCGACTTCCGTAAGCAGCGGCCGAACTTGCGAAGAAAGCGCTGCATCATGCGCCGCAGCGCATAACTCGATCATCAACGACGATTCTCCAATACTTGCAGCCAATTGGACCAATCGACCTCGCGCTTCAGCATCTGGGGTTGCCATAGCAGCTTTCCAAGCAGCAAAGGCAGGTTCGCCCATCAGCATGAAAGCTTCGGACATCGTCGAGTTCGGTGCATCTGCTTGTTCAGAGAGCAGCGACTCAAGAAGCGCTGCCACTCCGCGATTGCCCCCATGCTTTAGATCGCGATAACCTTGGATGCGGTTGGATTTCACATTGCTTCGCAACGCCTGAATGGCCATGCCAAGTTTTTTCGGATCTCGCGATGATGCGCTGGCTAGCTCCAGCATTCCACGAATGCTTTCACGTTGCTTTGTGGTGATGTCCACCTCGGGGCGAAGCAACCCTAGGAAGACGTGCGAGCCAACGGAATCCAACATCTCCGTCGAACTCGCCTCATTGATTCCAAGCGAGATGATTTTGTCGAGCCAGAATTGAACTTCATCCCACCGGCGGATACGTGACATCAGTTGCACCGCCTTCGCCAAATCGGCGTACGATCGCGGAGGATTCGTTCGCAGGGAACGCACCACCGCATTGGTCTCTCCCATTGGAACCGAATCAGAACCGGTCGATGTCTTTGCCTTATCGAGGCCGGTCGCTTTGGGAACACCAACCTCCAGTTCTTCAACCGCCTCCGCGTCGCCGGTATCCTCGCCGAACGGGTCTTGCGCTACCCCTTGTCCATGCACAGAAAACAAAAGGAACAACCCAACGAAGAAAAGGGTGCTCGTTGCTCGGATAGGAATAGTCATGTCGCATCAATGTTGAGGAACCCAGCAGAATCGAAAGCTGGCATTCTGTAACTGATGACCAGTCAAGGAATTCCCGCAAACGCTTTACTCCAATCTTAACTCAGGCATTGCGCGATTCTCCTAGATCCTACCGAGAGGGATCAAATTTTCTCTTCCCACCTAGAGTCTTTGCTGTTGACATATGCAACATCTTGCAAAGCGAACGGGCTTGGATATCATAGTGATATCACTTTGATATTGTTTTTAGTTCACTTGAGAGACAAAAGAGGGTTTCATGACAGATTCGTGCCAAGAAATAGTGCTAGTTCCGAAAAGCGGTTGGGGATATTTGGTTGCAATCTTGAGTGGCTTACTGCTCTCGCCGCTTTTACTCATCCTTGCAGTGACGAGTGGGCCGGGAATTATCGCAGGTTCGTTGGGGGCGGTTGCCATCCTTGTGTTGCTTTTGTCTCTCGTTTGTATGTTCGGCTTTATGGCAATCCAGCCGAATGATTCTCGAGTTCTGTTGCTTTTCGGCAAATACGCTGGGACCGTCTCCAATTCCGGCTTTTATTGGGTCAATCCATTCTTTACCAAGAAAAAAATCTCGCTGCGCATTCGAAATTTCGAAACCGGTTCGACGAATGTGGGTGAAAAGAAGAACGAGGCCGGACTCGTGGTCCAGCAAAAGACGCGTACGCATGGTCGTCCATCCAAAGTGAATGACCGCGATGGAAATCCTATTGAGATTTCAGCGGTGGTGGTTTGGAAAGTGGTCAACACGGCAGAAGCGTTGTTTGAGGTGGACGATTACGAAGATTATGTTGCTGTCCAAAGTGAGGCTGCACTGCGAAATCTTGCAACCCGTCATCCTTACGACAGTGAGGATCACCAGATGTCCCTCCGCAGCTCCATCCAAGAAGTGAGTGATCAATTGCGACATGATATTCAGGAACGGCTAGCAAAAGCGGGAGTCGAAGTCATCGAGGCAAGAATCAGCCATCTGGCGTATGCCCCCGAAATTGCAGCCGCCATGCTTCAACGCCAACAAGCCCATGCCGTCGTCGCTGCCAGAACGAAGATCGTCGAGGGAGCCGTTGGGATGGTTCAGTTGGCTCTGAATCAACTCAGTTCCGAAAAGATTGTGGAACTGGACGATGAACGCCGAGCGGCGATGGTATCGAATCTATTAGTGGTCCTGTGCAGCGACCGGCATACATCACCTGTCGTGAACGTGGGCTCCATTTATTCCTGATATCGGAAAAAGGATTGTCGATATGGCAAAACGCGATTCGTTTCTTTTGAGACTTTCACCAGCAACGCTCGACGCTATGCGTCGATGGGCTGACGACGAGTTTCGTAGCGTCAATAGCCAAATCGAAATGGTTCTTCAAAAGGCGCTTCGTGAATCGGGGCGCCTTAATCAAGTAAGTCAGGAGGCTCGAGACGCTGATCCCCAAACCGTGATTGAACTCAATCACGCCCCGAAAGGCTCTTAACTTTCGATAGCCAACGGGTCGGGAAGTCAACGTTCTTAGATCGAAGGCCGTGTGGAAAGCAAGGAAAGCAAAGGACAGGCACAGCAATTCCGCATTGGATAGACTGCGACAACCGTTTTGGCTGGAAATGAGGAAAGCAAAGGACAGGCACAGCAATTCCGCATTGGATAGACTGCGACAACCGTTTTGGCTGGAAATGGAAATGTCAGCTTACCCGGGTTGTTGATGCGGCCGGAAACAGTTCCGCTTCCGTCGAGTTCATCTCGGCGGGGGCGCACAACTGACTGCTACCGTGCCCATGACTTGCATGCTTCGCTTCCGTCGAGTTTATCTCGGCGGAGCCGCATCACTGAAAGCAACAATCTGCTTACGATTAGGGCGTCCATGGGCTGTGATGTTGAACCCCGTTGGGGTTCTCGCGTAACTGGTGCTGTTATCCCAGGGAGCGCTACGCGACCCTGGGCTTTGATGTTAAACCCCGTTTGGGGTTGGTGGAAATGGTCTGGGTGACTGCGAAGCAGTCCAACAACAAAGCCCGGGGTCGCGCAGCGCACCCCGGGGCGATACGCAGCATCACCGCATCAACCCTGAAGGGGTTGCACAGCTTGGAACAAAAAGGGTGTCAATCGGTGGGTGGCACTGTTCGGGTAGCGGTGGGTGGCACTGTTC
>JBIKLJ010000215.1:0-8193 GCA_044359895.1 Pirellula sp. | reverse complement strand
AAGGGGAAATTCGACGGACTTCCTAGTCCGTCAAGGGGAAATTCGACGGACTTCCTAGTCCGTCAAGGGGAAATTCGACGGACTTCCTAGTCCGTCAAGGGGAAATTCGACGGACTAGGAAGTCCGTCGTACGATTAAATCAACAAGCCGATTCGGGTGGGGCGTACTGCTTTGCAAACTCACCCTTGCTTCGAGAGCTCTTCCGGATCTGGCGCAGGGTGAGTTCGGCAGGGGGGGGGCCAGCAGCACGTTTTCCAACGCGAAACGCTATTTTCTCCAGATCCATCTTGAAACGGCCGGCTTATCTGTTATCCTTTCATCCGGATAAACGGATAATGCTTAGACCCAAACAAATGACCTCAAACGCTCCGATGTTGGAATGGATGCAAAGCCTTTCGGACCCGATCAGGGCCCGGCTATTGCGTCTATTGGATCGTTCCGAATTAACCGTCGCCGAAATGTGCAACATCTTACAACTCCCACAAAGCACCGTGAGCAGGCATCTGAAGGTGCTTCTAGACGATTCCTGGGTTTCGTCGCGTCGGGATGGCACGAGCAATCTGTATCGAATGCCTCACACTGGCATGAACGCAACACAAAAGAAACTTTGGAGTGTTGTGAAGGGACACGGTGTCGCTGTCTCGACCTCGGAACAAGATGATGCTCGGTTGGAGCAGGCGATTGAGGCTCGCCGTTCGAAGTCACAGGCTTTTTTTTCATCTGCTGCTGAGAAGTGGGATCGTTTGCGTGAAGACCTGTTTGGAAGTCGAATTGACACATGGGCTCTTGCTGCCACACTCGCACCCGATTCCGTGGTTGGCGACTTAGGCTGCGGTACTGGTTCCATGGCACAAACACTATCGCCTTGGGTTCAGCAAGTGATCGCGGTTGATTCGTCCGCGGCGATGCTGCAATCCGCTCGCAAACGACTGAAGGAGCAACCGAACATTGATCTTCGCCGTGGCGAGTTGACTCAACTGCCAATTGAAGATGCCACACTGACTCATTGCATTTTGGTTTTAGTACTTCCTTATTTAACTCACCCGCATCTTGTCTTGGACGAGGCGTTCCGTGTTACAAAACCGGGCGGCAGATTGATCGTCGTGGATATGGTTCCACATGATCGCGTCGAATACCGAGAAGAATTAGGTCATAGCTGGCAGGGATTCTCTGCTGATCAAATACACACATGGATGGATCGTTCGGGTTGGCACCATTGCAAAGTCGCTCTCGTGCCACACGACCCCGAGGCCAAAGGAACTGGCTTGTTCGTAGCGTCTGCAAACCGTTAACTGTTTTTGTTTCCCATAGGAGCGAAGTTTCGCATGAGTACTGTAGTTGGATCAAAGAATGCTGTGTCAGCAACCGCTGACGCGTCCCGAGTCCCTTTTAAGGTCAAAGCGTTTGATCTGTTGGCTGCTGGAAGGCGAGCCGAAGCCGAGGAAATCAGTTCTTTAGGCCGCAAGGAGATTCAACTTGCTGAAGATGAAATGCCTGGCTTGATGGCCTTGCGAGCCCGATACGGTAGCGAGAAACCTCTCGCGGGTGCGAAGATCATGGGCTCCCTGCACATGACGGTTCAAACGGCAGTCCTCATCGAGACTCTTTCCGATCTTGGTGCCGATGTCCGTTGGGTCAGTTGCAATATTTTCTCAACCCAAGACTCGGCCGCGGCCGCTGTTGTTGTTGGACGCGGCGGTAGCTTGGACAATCCAGTTGGTATCCCAGTGTTTGCCTGGAAGGGTGAGACATTGTCAGAATATTGGTGGTGTACAGCCGAAGCAATTGTTTGGCCAGATGGATCTGGTCCTGACATGATCGTCGATGATGGTGGCGACGCAACCATGCTGATTCACAAAGGTACTGAATACGAAGCGACCGGTGTTGTTCCTGATTTCGATGCTGACAACGAGCCTGAAGAGTGGGGCGTCATTCTCGAGCTACTACGCAAGGAATTGGTCGTAAACCCAGGCCGATACACCGCCATGGGCAAAGCATGCGTTGGTGTTTCTGAAGAAACCACTACCGGTGTAAAGCGTCTTTATGAAATGGCCAAGGCGAAGACTTTGTTGTTCCCTGCTATCAACGTGAATGACTCGGTTACCAAGAGCAAGTTTGATAATCTTTATGGCTGCCGACATTCGCTGATCGACGGATTGAACCGAGCATCAGACGTTATGCTCTCCGGCAAAGTTGCTGTAGTTTGTGGATTTGGCGATGTGGGCAAGGGAAGTTGCCAATCGCTCAAAGGCCAAGGATGCCGAGTTGTCGTAACCGAAGTCGACCCGATTTGCGCCCTGCAAGCCGTGATGGAAGGTTACGAAGTGAAGACGCTCGAAGACTTCTTGTCCACAGCAGATATCTTCGTTACCGCCACCGGTAACAAGGATATCATCACAGCGGAACACATGTCCAAGATGAAGGACAAAGCTATCGTTTGCAATATTGGCCACTTCGATAACGAAATCGACATGTCCGGTCTTGAAAAGATGCAAAAGTCCGGCAAAGTAGAACGTCGCAACATCAAGCCACAGTTCGATCAATGGTACTTCCATGCAAGCAAGCACAGCATCCTCATCTTGGCAGAAGGCCGCTTGATGAACTTGGGATGCGCAACTGGGCACCCAAGCTTTGTGATGAGCACCAGTTTCACCAACCAAGTTTTGGCCCAATTGGAACTCTGGAAAGAACGAACCACCGGACGATACGACAAGACCGTCTACACACTTCCAAAGCATCTTGACGAAGAAGTGGCTCGACTCCACCTGGGCAAACTAGGCGTCAAGCTGACGAAGTTGACTCCAGCTCAAGCAGAATACCTCGGTTGCGGCGAAAACGGTCCGTACAAGGCTGATCAATACCGCTACTAATCATCTGCTGGTCACTTAGCAATTAGGTCAGGCAAATCCATGAACGCTCGGCGAGTTTACTCGTCGGGCGTTCTTTTTTGCTTACGTTTCGATTTCGTTCAGAACCCTAAACCATTTTTTAGCCATCCATTGGGTCTCTTGGACGTGATACCTTGTATATTCGAGGGGGCTTGCTGGGTGAGTTCCTAGGAAGAGTGCTTAGCGACATGAGCATTTTTTATAATCATGAAAGACGGTACGCGTAGCGGTACCTGCGCGAACTACGAAAACTCTGCGGCTGATGGCCTCCTCGCTGAAAGGAAAGAAATAAATTGTTACCCTTGGGAACGACCAACACGCAAACCGTTGCCTTGTTAGATCTGCAAGACAGCTTGACGGTAGCTTCGTTGAGCTCGTGGCAATGCGTGGCTGAACGTCTTTCCAATCGCCTGAACCATCCGGTGGCTCTCATTCCAGAAGCGGAACTGGACGACAAAACCGAATCTTATCGATCTCAGCTCGAATATTTCGTAGGCAAAGGTCACTTGCGATTTGTCATCGTGCCGCTAGGATCGAGTTCCGTGAACCAAGTACCTATCCGATCCGCGTTGGCTTGGTTGCGTTCACAATCTGACAGCGAAGGCTACGCTGCCCTTAAACTACATCTTGCCCACGCTTGGTCGCACGACGAGTGGGCAGAGACCGTCCTGGACTCGGTCTTTGATCCCGCTCACATCGGCGAATGTTCCAACGACGCGCATATTGCAGAGACATCCAGGACCAACATCGTGCTGGTAGGTGACGGGACTGCAGTCTATTCCGAAGAGCTTGCGATGCTTGCTTATTCGCTCCAGCAACGCTTGCCTGAACTTCAAGTGGAATACTCGTTCATCGACTCAACTCACCCAAGCATCTCTCGATTGCTATGCCAAAGCCAGCGAGACGCAAATGCAAGGCTTTTGATCTTGCCCTGGCGTTTGGATTCAGATTCCAGCATACGGTTGCAGCAACTTTGTCAAACAGAAGCCGAAAAAGCCAAGCTACTTTGGCTCCAACTCGATTTTGCAAACCAGCCGAGCATCATTCATGTGCTGCTGGGAAAATACCTTTCGGCACTTCATCTCCGTTCTGCGGAACGTTACTTTCGGCTCAATTCGGAAGCACCAACCGGGAGCGGTTCGCTTGGGGGTGCTATTGCCGAGTTGGACCGTCGGATCGATTCTATGTTGCCTTCGGAATATCAAGGCAGAACTGATGAGGTAAAGCCAACCTCGATGGGGTCGGCTTCTTTAAAACGAGACAGCGCTGGATGTGTCGCTTGGAACGAAATATGGACCAGCTTTTGTGATCTCGCCATGGCAGGCGGTCCACCTCATCGCGGTAAGCTACTGGAAGCCGTAACCCGCGAAGAAGTCAGCAACAATTTAGAAGCATATCATCTCGTTGTTCAGGAAATCGAGCGTGGAATTGCGATGGTCACTGGCCTTCCAACCATTCAATCCAACGCTTTGGGTTGGGTTGGAATTGCATGCGATGATGAGCAAATGGCCAGTTGGCTTTTACGAGCTATCATTGTAGAAAACGTAATGGTCCGACGTGAAAGGAACATTCTGTTCGTTCCGGCCGGTCCTGATTTCTGCATCCAACGTGAGATCAAAAACGTGATCACCTCCGTTGCAAAAACAGTCCACTATTGGCGAGCTCATCTTCGCATGCGAGACCAATAAGCATGGCGGTTTCAACCATCGATTTACCAGTTTCGGGAATGACTTGTGTCGGATGCGCAAAGTCCATCGAAACGGCTCTCAACGGAACACCTGGCGTATTGAGTTCCGCGGTTAACTTTTCTCAAAGCCAAGTCGTCGTTTCGTTCGAAACGGAAGCAGTTAACCAAGAAACGATCAAAAATGCGATCCGGGGCGCTGGATTTACTGTTGTCGAGCCAACGCAAGGAATCTCATTGGAGGAATCCAAACGCAACCTAAGAAGGCGTGAGTCGGAACGTCAATGGACCAGATTATGGGTCGGCCTAGTTCTGACGATCCCTCTTTTTGTTTTTAGCATGGGACGCGACTTTGGTATCTTGGGACATTGGTCCCATGCCAACTGGTGCAACTGGATAATGCTCTTCATGGCAACTCCGGTGCAATTTTATGTTGGCTGGGATTACTACACGAGCAGCCTTAAGTCGATTCGTCGCGGGTCCGCTAACATGGATGTACTAGTCAGCATCGGATCGACGGTTGCCTATGTGTTCAGTTGCATCGTGACGGTAGCTTTAATGAACGGTTCTCGAGATTGGGGGGATCACGTTTACTTTGAAACGTCTGCCACGATTTTGACCTTGATCTTGCTCGGACGGATTATTGAGACGCAAGCCAACACCAAAACGGGCAAAGCTATAGCTAGTTTGCTCGGGCAACAAGCCAAGACAGCTCGAATGATTCGTGACGACATAGAAATAGATATTCCGCTGGCTCTAGTCCATATGGGCGATACACTTTTAGTTCGACCGGGGGAAAAGATACCAGTAGACGGCGTGGTAATTGATGGCCATTCTGCTGTTGATGAAAGCCTCATCTCAGGGGAAAGCCTGCCTGTTACGAAATCACAGGGCATGGCAGTTGTAGGCTCCACGGTCAATCGCGAAGGATTGCTAACGATTCGAGCTACTCGGGTCGGAAACGAATCGACATTGGCTCAGATTATCAGGCAAGTTGAACGGGCACAGTCCACAAAAGCTCCCATCCAGCAACTTGCTGACCGAATCTCGGCAGTCTTTGTCCCGGCCGTATTGATCGTGGCGTGCATCACTTTCTGCGTTTGGTACTTCTTGGTGGGTGACTTTACCGCATCCGTCCTTCGAACGATTGCGGTACTTATCATTTCGTGCCCTTGCGCTATGGGCTTAGCTACGCCGCTAGCGATGATGGTCGGGATGGGACGGGGAGCACAAGACGGGATTCTGTTCAAATCGAGCGAAGCGTTGCAACGACTATGCGAGACAACTCATGTCGTCTTGGACAAAACCGGCACGATCACCGAAGGGAAAATTAGCGTTACACAAGTCATTCCCCTGCAGGATTCTTCAACACAACAAATTTTGCAGTTGGCCGCCTCGGTCGAGAAAGGAAGTGAACATCCGATCGCGGCTGCGATTGTCCAGGAAGCGAAAGATCGGCACCTGCTGCTACATACGGTCCGCAATTTCGAAGCGATTCCAGGCAAGGGCGCATCGGGAGCTTTGCAAGACTCGCTTGTTCGCGTCGGAACCCTTCGGTGGTTTCAGCAACTAGGCATTCCATCGCCATTGCCGAACGCGGAAGGTTATGCAAGCGCAATGTCTCTGGAGAAGCAAGCCAGCACGGTCGTCTGGGTCGCCAAGGGACCGTCGATCCAAGGGGCGATCGCAGTTAGCGACACATTAAAACCAAGTTCGAATCAGGCCATCCAAGGCCTGCAAAGAAAGGGACTAACGGTCTTAATGATCACCGGTGATAATGTCAACACGGCCCGATCGATCGCAAAGCAAGTGGGTATCGACCAAGTAATCGCTGAAGCGCTCCCAGAGAAAAAATCCGAAGTGATTCGAAACTTGCAATCGACAGGAAAAGTGGTTGCCATGGTAGGCGATGGAATGAACGACGCCCCAGCCCTTGCATTGGCCGACATCGGAATCGCGATTGGCACTGGAACCGATGTAGCCATAGAATCCGCTGACGTCACGTTGCTAAGAGGAGACCTTGCCAGCGTAGGTCGGGCGATCCGCCTTTCGTCATTGACGATGAGAAATGTGAAGCAAAATCTATTCTGGGCATTTGGTTACAACGTGCTGTTGATTCCGATCGCCGCTGGTGCGCTTGCTTGGATCCCCCAAGCGCCGCTTATGTTACGAGAATTGCATCCCATCTTGGCTGCCTTGGCAATGATCGCCTCGGATCTTGTGATCGTTCTCAACGCGCTTCGTCTCCGAGACTGCAATCTAGAGTTCGCCGAAAAGTCATAATCGGCAAGCCCAATTCCCCAACCCTTCAGCACCACCAAATCGGCACCAACCACAACCACCTAAATCGGTTGAATCGGCGCTGAGTCGGTCGCGACAAAATCGGTGGGTGGCATCGAAAGGGGGGGGGAGCGATTGGTGGATCATGTATAATCTGGGGACGCTCGTACTACCGTTGAGTTGACGTGTGTTCAGTTTTCGCAGATTAGAATCACTAGAATTATTTATGTTTCAAGCGAGTTCACTTGTTTTGTCCGCTGCTGGATTGGTGTTTGCAACCGTTGCCGGTTTTGGTAATCATCTCCTCGTGCATTTCCGGGGGAGAACGCTCGAAGCCTATTGTCGCTTGAATGGCAATCGGGACCGCTTCGGAAGCATTCTCGACAACCAGAAGGACTCGCAAATTGCTTGCGGTTATCTTTTCATCTTTGGGAATAGCATTGCTTTAATCGCTGGTGGGATATGGATGTCAAATTTTCTCCAACGTGGCTTCGCTCCGACAGTGAACGGCCAAGTAGAGCCTGCGCACGACGGTTCTGTTTCGATCTTTCAGCTTATCTCTTTTGGAATTCTTTCCGCGACTGTGCTGGCTTGCTTGCATTCATGGATTCCGAAGATTGTTGTCCGAAATGGGGCCGCTGTTCTGCTTTACCATACCTGGTGGTTTTGGCGAATCATCACGTTTCTATCACGTCCGTTCCGAACTCTCGAGTACCTATTTGTTGCGTTGGGGCATCGCCTAAGTGACCGTCGAGTCGACCCACGTATGGCCGAGGAATCGCTGGAGGACGAGATTCGAAAGATGATGTTGACAGGCGAGCGAGATGGGCTCGTAACGCGTTCGATGCGAGAAATGGTTACCGGCGTTATGAACCTTGATGAAGGGCAAGTGTCCCAAATCATGACTCCAAGAAGTAAAGTAGATGCGATCGATATCAATTGGGAATGGGAGCAAATCCTGGAAGCAATTACGGATTCTGGTCGAACTCGGATTCCAGCCTACGATGGATCGCTCGATCAAATTGTGGGGGTTCTTTTTGTTAAGGATTTAATTTCACGATTGGAGCGACCGGACCAAATCGAACAGTCGCGTGACATCAAACCACTTTTGCGTGAAGCGTGGATGATTCCGCCAACGAGGCAGGTCGATGAATTGCTGAAGGACTTTTTGCTTCGTAGAAGCCATATGGCCATTGTCGTAGATGAGTTTCAACAAACGCTTGGCGTTGTTACCATTGAAGATGCTTTAGAAGAAATTGTGGGAGAGATCGCCGACGAATTGGATGTTGATGAGGTCCTGCCGATGGTGATCGAGGATGCGGATGGCGGCTACAGCATAGC
>JBIKLJ010000214.1:0-8194 GCA_044359895.1 Pirellula sp. | reverse complement strand
GGTCGCGGCCATCACCATTGGGTGCATCCGGTGTGCGACCAAACTCGCCTCCCCAAATGATCAAGGTATCCTTCAGCATGTCGCGTTGCTTCAAGTCCGCGAGCAAGCCAGCGATAGGCTTGTCGATCTCTTCACAATTCGAAGCCAATTTCGTTCGCAATTGGAAGTGCTGATCCCAGTTTCCATGCGTCAGCTCAACAAACCGAACGCCCGATTCCACAAATCGCCTGGCCATCAAACATTGTCTACCAAACGCATCGGTGCTCCCTTGATTGATACCGTACATGGCCAATGTCTTCTCGGACTCACCCGAAATATCCATCAAGTTCGGTAGAACATCCTGCATCTTAAAGGCCAATTCGTACGATTCGATCACACCCTCGACCTCCGGTTGGTACACTTCGCGCCCAAGCTTCTGCCGATTCAAACTCTGGATCAGTTTTAGCTGGTTCGCTTGAGCTTGTTTATCGCTTCGGGAATTGGACAAGTCCGGTACTTGCTGTCCGGAACTGGCTTGATTGCGCGCCATACCACCGCCCCCACGATTCTGTCCGCGTCCCACCTTGGTTCCTGCGTAGACCGCTGGCAAGAAGGAACTTCCATAGTTGTTTGCCGTTGCTGCGGGTGGATTCAAGGCGATGAAGCCGGGCAAGCTTTCATTTTCTGAGCCCAGACCATACAAAGTCCAAGCTCCCAGCGAAGGACGCACGAATTGGGCGTTGCCGGTGTGCATTTGCGTCATCGCCCGAGGATGAGTTGGTTGGTCGCAGTGCATCGAGCGAATCAAACACATTTCGTCGGCATGCTTTCCAAGCTCTGGAAACAGCTCGGACATCCACAAGCCACTCTTGCCTCGTTGCTGGAATTTCCAAGGGGACGGCATCAACTTGCTGCCGCCATACTTGCCACCCTTCCCTGCATCGATCGCCAGCTGAGGTTTGTAATCGAAGGTGTCGACATGCGAAGGCCCGCCCTGCATGCAAAGGAAAATAACTCTCTTTGCAGACGCTGGAAAGTGAGAAGTCTTGGGTGCAAGTGGCTTTTCAGCTCCGTCGCTAGCGTACCCACCCGAGGCAGCGGTACTAAGGCCTGCAAAAGCCAGATAGCCAAAACCTGCCGAGGCGGTTCGCAGGAGTTCGCGACGCGAAAACTGGGACGATGCAAAGTTATGATCGGGAGCCATGTTGGTGTCCTGGGGATTCAATGGTTTTCGAATAGTTCGCTGGTACGCGCTGGTAGAAAAGGAGCGAGTTGAAAAGAGGGACTAGTTGAGAAATCGAAACTCGGCCGAACAGAAAAGGGCTTGGCAAAACTGGCTCAACGACTCAAGCATCGGCTGGTCGTCGTTGACTTTGCCGGAAAATCGCTTGGCTTTCGATTGAGAGGTCTTCGCGTTACGAAAATAATCCATGGCCACTTTGCGTTCTTCCTGGGTGGCATCACGTCCGTAAACAAACCGAAACGCCTGAGTAATCTGTTCCTGGTTGGTGCTGGCTACCTTCAAAATCTTGGAGGCCAACGCGTCGCTCTGTTCAAGTACAAATGGGTTGTTCAGCATATAAAGAGCTTGGTCCGGAGTATTGGATGTTTCCCGAGTCACAACCACCAAACTTGGTTCCGCGAAATCAAACACATCCAATGCTCTGGGAACGGAATTCCGAGGGATAGGCAAATATACAGAGCGATAGTTCGTGGAGGCTTCGATCGGATTTTGATTCCCGCCACGCGCTCGAGCGGCCATCCCTTGAAGGTTTCTTCGAGAGACACTTTTGCCTGAAAGAACCTCCATCGCTGCTGGTGGAATTTGAACGGGGCCATTTGGCCCCATTTGCACTTGGCCAAAAGATGCGATCACCGAAGCATGAGGACGCGAAAGATCGATTTTGCCGCTGATGGCTAATAAAGAATCTCGCATCGCCTCAGCATCCAATCGTCGCACATTCGCACGTGCGATTTTGGAGTTGTCTGGGTCGGACTGAAAGCGTCCTTCGTCATAGGCTGATGAAAGTCGATAAACCCGCGACAAAACGATCGATCGAATGAGCTGCTTCGTAGACCACTGGTTTTGCACGAACTGGACCGCTAGGTAGTCGAGCAATTCAGGATGAGTTGGCGTGGGGCCTGAAAAACCGAAATTGTCTGGTTCGGCTACAATGGCTTTGCCTATCAATTGCTGCCAGATCCGGTTCACAGCCACTCGAGCCGTTAACGGATTGTCTTTCGAGGTCAGCCAATTTGCATACTCCAATCGCCCGGAGGTTTTCTTCGGTGCAACTGTCAGTTTTGCATGATCTAACACCTGCACAAAACCTCGTTCCACCTCTTGAGCAGGCTGAGCAATTTCTCCGCGAACCAACAACTTGGCCGACCTTGGTGTTGCCGCGTCTTGCGTCCCCATGCACATGGATACTGGTTTGCCGTTTTCATCCACCGAATTGATTCGGTTTGTCAATTGCGCTACCACTTGATCTAAGACAGCAACGCTCAGGAAACCTTGAGGTGTTTTGTCGCCAGCTTTTTGGGTGCGTTGGGCGCGAAGTGCCTGCGTGTACTTTTCTTGAGCTTCTTGAAGCTGCTTTCTTAAACTAGCAAGCTCTGCTTTGGACAGCGGTTCCGTCGGGTCATTTGTATCTTGAACAGGAAGAACAATGAGGTTGCTCGGTTGACGATTTTGTCGGCTACGGTTCCCACCGAAAAATGTTGTCGTACTTTGAAAGATCCCGGCTAACGCGTAATAGTCCGTTTGAGGGATGGGATCAAACTTATGATCGTGACATCGTGCACAAGCAACAGAAAGCCCCAGAACAACTCGCGTTGACGTATCGATTTGTTCGTCGACAAGATCGGCCTGAAATTGTCGAGGATTTTGCTCTGCAATCGATTTCGGTCCCATGGCGAGAAAGCCGGTTGCAATGAGATTCTTGGACCACTCGCGATCGTCGTTGGTCTTGATAAGATCACCCGCAATTTGTTCGCGAATAAATTGATCGTAAGGCTTGTCTTCATTGAACGAATCGATAACGTAGTCGCGATAACGCCAAGCATGCGGGAAAGTGATTTCGCGTTCTTTTCCGGTGGTCTCAGCATATCGGGCGACGTCCAACCAATGCCTTCCCCACCGCTCGCCAAACAAAGATAGCTTCATCAATTCGTCGGTCAACGACGCAATTGCGGTTTCGGGGCTGGACGAATAGTCCTTTACAAATTTGTCTCGCTGAGCCGGAGTCGGTGGCAAACCGATCAAGTCATACGTAAGTCGGCGAACCAAGGTTGCAGGATCAGCATCTTGGGCAGGAGCAAGGTCGCTTTCGTCCCAACCTTGCGCCACATAGCGATCAATATCGGTTGAAGCCCAGGCCCCGTGCTTGCTGTCGCTTGGGGGTGTTACCACAGGCTTTTGGAAAGCCCAATGATTCTTTCCTTGTTGGATATCCTCTTGGGTAACTTTGGAATGAACCACTACCCCCGTTTGAACTCGAGGATCGGGAGCTCCCATTTCGATCCACTTCCGAAAGTCCTCGATGACAGACCCAGGAAGCTTGTTCTTCGGAGGCATTCGATAGTCTTCGTAGTTGATTGCGTTCCAAAGGGTGCTTTCAGATAGATCCCCCGGAACGATGGCAGGCCCTGATTCGCCGCCAGCAAGCAATGCATCGCGACTGTCCACTGCTAGCCCGCCACGTACCCCTTGCCCTTCTGCCGAATGGCATCGATAACATTGTTCGACCAGCACTGGGCGTATCTTGGTTTCAAAAAACTGAATCGCCTCGGGCGAAAGTGTTTTGGTTTCCTCGTCCGCTTGGCAAGTGTTCGGACTAAGAAAGACCGCAATCAAGATAGCAGGAACAGCGAATACACTTGAAGACTTCGTCATTACCATGATTGGATTCTCGTGCCAATTTTTGTAGAAGATCGCCAGGCAAGATGCTCCATGCCCGATGGGCTTGGAACAGATCGCGGTCATGGAAGTATAGACTATTCCGAATGACCGCTTAAGATTTGATTCATTAGCATCTCATGAAGTGTAAAGTTATTCAGGGCGTTTGGGCTTTACGCCACTTCCGTCACTGTTGCCGTCGCCGCGTTTTTTTCCCTTGCCGGCCTCGCCCCCTTCGCCCTTCATGCGTTCCATCATGCGTTCTCGCATTTCTGGTGGCATATTGGCCATCATTTTGGACGGGTCAGGCCGAAGCTCTTCCATCGTGATCGATCCATTTCCATCTTTGTCGAGCGAGAGAAGTGCCTTCGATGCGTTCTCGATTTCAGAAGTTGATAGTTCGCCGTTAGAATCAGCATCTAAAGCGACCATAATCGGCAGGAACTTCATCATCATTCCCATACCGGGGCCGCCCATACCGGGCCCACCTTGACCGGGCCCACCAAATCCAGGTCTACCAGGTGCGCCGAAACCGCCGGGAGGCATGCCTGGACGGCGTGCACCATCAGGATTTTCCGAACCGTTGTTGCGGCCTGGTTTTCCATCGCGGTTCCTTTTGCCTTTACCAGCTTCTTGAGCCCGTTTCTTCTTGGGCTTTTCCGATTCATCAACGGAATCCTGGGCGCTGGAGCGGGAAACTGGCATCAAAATCGTTGCCAGAACAGATAGAATTCCAACGGAGACAGCCCTTGCGAAAAGCCGCTTTTGGCCGTGAATTAAGGAGCTAAGTGCTTGTTTTGTATTGACTTGCATTTTCTGATTTCCTTGGTGCGAAGAAATGGTCCATAGGTGTGTCAACCCAAGCGACCCAGCAAAGTTTCTCGTCAAGGAAAAAAATAAATGCCGACCGGATATGCCGGTGTCCATGGGCAAACGCCCTAGTCGTAGCCGCTATCTTTTTGACTTCGCTCGTACTCGATTGGCGCGATCGTTAAGTTCAATTTAAGTTGAAGTTCGAGTTGAAGTTGAAGTTCGAGTGCATCGAAACGGGGGGCGGCGAATGCCCGTGGCTGAGGTTGATCTCTTCGTGTTTACTCAGTAAACGAAAAAACGGTTGATGCCTTGCGGCACCAACCGTTGGTAAAATTTTTTGTTCGACTAAGTTCTTTACGTTTTCTTGGAGCAGGCCTGAGCTACAGAGACAGAACCTGCGGAGTGCTTGTAACCACTTAAGTCGAAGGCTGCAATTAGCATCCGCATGCAGGAGCTGCACTGCATCCGCAATCGCTTGCTTGAGCTGCACAACCGCTGTTGCATCCACCGTTGCATCGTAGGCCACGGAGGAAGTTACGGAGACGACCATTGAACAAGCCGTTGCCCGAACCGATTCCGTTACCAATTCCAGCACCGTTTCCGCACGAAACTGTTACAGGAACTTCTTCGCAGACAGTCTTAGCAACGCATCGTGTGTAGGTGTAAGGAACTTGAACTTGAACGCACTTCGCTACCTTCACTGTTGCACAGTATGGAACTGCTTTGCATACGGTATAAGGAACTAGCTTGGTGCGGCATTCCTTGACCATTTTGCAAGTGGTGTAGGTGTAAGGAACGCTCTTTTGTTCGCAGACAGTGCTGCATACTGTATAGCAAACATCCTTGACTCGTTGCTCGCAAACCATCTTGCAGGTCTTGTAGCAAACAGTCTTTTGACGGCATTCTGGAACCATTTTGCAAGTGGTGTAGGTGCAAACCTTGCTCTTTTGCTCGCAAACCATGGTACAGGTCTTGTAGCAAACAGTCTTTTGACGGCACTCAGGAACCATTTTGCAGGTCGTGTAAGTAACAGTCTTTTGACGGCATTCTGGAACCAACTTGCATGTTGTGTGAGTAACCGTCTTGCTGCGGCACTCAGGAACACACTTGGTAACAGTGTAAGGAACAACCTTGGTCAAGCATTCTGTTTCGTACTTAACGCAGTTGATCTCTTTGGTTTCGCAGGTTGGAACCCAGACCTTCTTGCAGATCGTCTTCGGTGGGCATTGTACGCACTCTACTCGGCAAGCGCCTGGGCAGTAAACGTTCTTGCATGTCGAAGGATCGAAAGTCCAAGTGCCTGGCTCACGAACAGTCTTGCGAACGATTGGGCCGGGAACTTCTTCCGAAACTGTCGACCAGCTTCCACCCTTGACGGTTACTGTCTTGGTGTAGTTGACTGGCTTGGTAACGGTATAGTTAACGGTTCGTTCTTTGGTTTCAGTAACAGGAACCATGACCGTGTAGTTGATGACATGCTCATGATTTTCCATGACCTTGTTCATCACGGTGTAGTTAACAATCTTTTCGTGTGTTTCACGAACGGGTGTCATCACGGTGTAGTTCACAACCTTCTCGTGTGTTTCCCACACAGGTCGCTTGACCGTGTAGTTAATAACCTTTTCGTGTGTTTCACGAACAGGCACAGAAACGGTGTAGTTGATGACCTTGCTATGAGTTTCGTACACTGGGCGAGAAACGTTGTACGTTACTTGCTTGGTACGAGTTTCATAGACAGGTCGCTTGACGGTGTAGTTGCGAACACCCGTGTGGGTTTCGCGAACTGGCACGTTCACAGTGTACGAGACTTCTTTCTGAAGAGTCTCTCGTTCCATGCGAACTCGGTTAACCGTTTGATCTTCGTATACAATTTGGTTAACGGTCTTGGTGCCGGTAACCGTCTCTGGCTCGTATACAGTTTTCTTAACGGTTTTCATGACGGTGTAGGTTGTTGGACCACAAGAGTCTACAACGTTACATCCACAGTTTTCGTAGCTGATCGCGCCGCTATATGCAGCTTGAGCAGCACCAGCATTGAAAGCGGACAACATTGCCGCGATCGCTGGAAGAGCAAAAAGCTTTTTCATTCCTATTTCTCCTTGAACGTTTGCAAAACCACGCAGGACACTAGTATCAGACGAGGCGATGCTTTGCTTGATCGCCACTCCGTTGTTTGACGCAGGGATGTTTCGTAGTGATCAAATGTCCATGCCGTTATGTTGGGATGCCAACAAACGTGCTCTGGTCGATCCCGTCCATGGACGCCCTCGCATTGCGGTTCCACCATCACGTCTAGTTGCGGCTCTACGTTTTGGTTTTTTTGGCAGTGCTTGGGGCGGCTAGTCCCCTCGAACTCATTTCGAGGGCGTTCTTGACGAGACCGGAGCATCCAACCCTACGCTCAGGCTGGACCTTGACCACTGGGAAACTTAATCCCGACAGGCGACATAGATCGACTGGCCAAGAATGATTGAATAGAAAAAGTGGTTAGGTCGGGTAATTTAAGTAGCTTAAGTCGCAGTAGTAACGGAACCGTATCGATCGTATCGATTATGCCAAGGAGGTCGACCGAAAGGGAAGCCGGAAGCACAGGCCGAAGTAGAGAAATCGATACTGCTCAGAACGCCCCGACCAAGCTCTTTTCAGCGCGAAGAACACTCGTTGAAATTGCACGCGGAGTGCAAGAACGATCACTGCCTCGCGAGGCGAAGGATCATCATGGATAATCAAAACCAACCGCCCAAGGAGCAACCGATTGTGGAACCACGGAACACACCGAACTCACGGAAATCAGGACGTCAGCAGCCTCGGCTGCTTTTCTGTGTGTTCCGCGTATTCCGTGGTCAAGAATCCGATCCCAGCGATTCAAGAAGCAACCGATTTAGGAACCACAGAACGCACTGAACATACGGAAATCAGGACGTCAGAAACCACGGCTGCTTTTCTGTGTGTTCTGCGTATTCCGTGGTAAAAATCCGATCCCAGCGATTCAAGAAGCAACCGATTATGGAACCACGGAGCACACCGAACACACGGAAATCAGGACGTCAAAAACCTCGGCTGCTTTTTCGTGTGTTCCGTGAATTCCGTGGTAAACGATCCGATCCCAGCGATTCAAGGAGCAACCGATTGTGGAACCACGGAACACACTGAACATACGGAAATCAGTACGTCAGAAACCTCGGCTGCTTTTCCGTGTGTTCCGTGTATTCCGTGGTAAAAATCCGATCCCAGCGATTCAAGAAGCAACCGATTGTGGAACCACGGAACACACCGAACTCACGGAAATCAGGACGTCAGCAGCCTCGGCTGCTTTTCCGTGTGTTCCGCGTATTCCGTGGTCAAGAATCCGATCCCAGCGATTCAAGAAGCAACCGATTTAGGAACCACGGAACACACCGAACTCACGGAAATCAGGACGTCAGAAACCTCGGCTGCTTTTCTGTGTGTTCTGCGTATTCCGTGGTCAAGAATCCGATCCCAGCGATTCAAGAAGCAACCGAT
>JBIKLJ010000056.1:0-26425 GCA_044359895.1 Pirellula sp. | reverse complement strand
AGCCTTCCGCCGAAAAGCCTATCGAACTAGGAGAAAGGTACTCTCATGAAGGTTCCTTTCCTCAAATGGCTGACTCCTCTCGATTTGAATCGCGTGTCCAACTTGCAATTGTTCGCGAAAGGTATCGTGGAAGGTGTTAGCGGTGGTATCCACCGGTCGCATCTGATCGGAGCAAGCATTCAGTTTAAGGAACATCGACCTTACGTTGCGGGTGACGAAACCAAGAACATTGACTGGAAGCTGTTCGGAAAAACCGATCGACTTTACATCAGGCAGTACGAAGACGAAACCAATCTTCGAAGCGTCATCGCCCTGGACCAAAGCGGTTCCATGAAGTATTCAGGCTCGCGGTCCAACGGTCTTTCGAAGCACCAATTCGCAATTCGTTTGGCTGCTTCACTGGCTTACCTGCTGATCAACCAACAGGATGCAGTAGGCCTTGCAACATTCGATGCACAAATTCGAACTTTCATTCCACCACGCAGCCGACCTAATCATTTGCAGGTTCTCTTTCAAGCGATGGAGGATTCGCAACCTGGTCAAGAAACCGATCTTGGAAATGTTCTTCAAAGCCTTTCAGCCCATTGCCGTCGTCGCGGGCTGTTGTTCCTGATTTCAGATTGCTTTGGCGATATGGAATCGATCGTAAAATCCCTTGGGATACTGCGCAGCAACCATCAAGAAATTGTCGTCTTTCAAGTCTGGGACGACGACGAGCTGGACTTCCCGTTTCAATCTCGAACCATGTTCCGCTCCCTGGAAAATGCATCGAACCAATTGCTTGTCGACCCAATCCAACTTGCCAAAATCTACCAAGATAATTTAGCTCGCTTCCAGTCGGGTCTGTTGGAAGGGTGCTCCAAGCAGCAAATCGATTTGATTTCCGTTCGAACGAGTGACTCGCACAGCGAAATTTTGTCTAGCTATCTGGCACGACGGCGCGAGGTCCGATGACATTTTTAAACGGACTACTTGCGTTCGGTGCGGCTGCCTTTGCAGTGCCGCTGCTAATTCACCTGCTTCATCGAGGTCGCTCGACCACGGTGGATTGGGGCGCCATGCATTTGCTCCTTGGAACCAAAAGCAGCAATTCACGAAGAATCCAGTGGCAACAGATTCTTCTTCTTTTGCTCCGCTGCATGATCCCCATCTTGCTGGCACTGGCCATGTCCCGTCCGTTGATTCCAACATGGCAGTCCACGGGTGGCCAGTCTGCCGTTTCGCTGGCCTTGATCTTAGACGATTCTACCTCCATGTTCGCAAAGGTCGCTGAGAAGCAAGGGCAAGGGCAAGGGCAAGGAAACACAACTCGGTTTTCCCAAGCATGCCTTGCAGCCTCCAGAATCTTGCGAGGCCTGCCCAGCGGAAGCGTGGGTTCCGTTTTTCTAGGGGGCGCAACCCCCGAACAACTACCGTCTCAAAATCCAGACGAACTTGCGAACCAGCTCGAGCGACTTGCAACAAGGAAAGCTCCATCAGGTGCGTTGAACCTACCGGCTTCGATGCAGGATGCGGGCAAATGGCTTGCTGACAGCCCACATTCACGCCGCCAAATCATCGTGATCAGCGACATGCAATCCAACGAATGGACAAGAGAACAGCGTATTGCCGGAGTGGAGGTTGGGGACTGGCTATCGCAACAAGCCGTTGCACCGGAGCTTGCATTGCTGCACCTGGGAGCAGATCGCTCCAACAAAACGACCGATAATCTCTTTGTGGATTCGATTCGTGTGAACGCCAGTTTGACCGCCATGGATAAAGAGACTCCCATCGCAACCGTCATTAGCAATACAGGGGACACGGATTGTGATTCGATCTCGGTTGTGTTGCTGGACAACGATTTCGAAATCGATCGACAATTGGTCTCTGTTTCTGCCAATTCCAAAAGTACCATTCTTTCTCGATGGACTCCCAAGATGGCGGGGGATCATGTTTTGAAAGCACAAATCCTTCGCGATGACGATCTGATGGCTGACAACTCTTTGAGCGTCGTGTCGCATGCATTTGAACCGATCGGAGTTGTATTGATAGATGGCGACCGCAAAGCATTGGCCATGCAAAGCGAGACGGACTTCATGAAGCTTGCTCTGTCCCCCTTTGCTGTTTCCCAGCGGGATCGACGAGACACCTTCGCGACGACAGTGATTGGTCCCGATGAGCTCAATGAAAAAGTCCTTGAGGGGTGCCGAGTCCTGTGTCTATGCAACGTTGCGAACCTAACGCCGCCACAACTTGCGACCGTCCATGCGTTTGTTATGAAAGGAAATGGGCTGCTGACGTTTTTAGGAGACCGAGTTGATACGGAGGCTTATCAAGCTTGGCCAACGGTGAATGCGGATGGAATTCGTCTTGGTTTGATCGGTAAAAGAGAACCTGCGAATGGTGCAGCGAACCCCGAAGATAATTCGAAAGTAGAAAAGACTTCGGCCCATCTCAATGTTCGAAAGACAGACTTTTTTCCGATTCGCGAACTTTCGAAGGCAAGCCAAGGGACTTTGGGGAAAATCGAGTTCAAGTATCGTCACCTCTTGGAACTGGAATCCAAATGTCAGGAACCGCCGTTCGGTGCGTCAGTCGCGGTGGAATTCGAAGATGGCCAGCCCTGGATCATCGAGTCCAATTTAGGCCAAGGGCGTTGCTTATGGATAAGCACAGCCATCGACGACGACGATTCCAATTTGCCCACGAAGTCAGTTTTTGTCCCCCTGGTCCAACGTTTAGTGGCCTATGCGGCGCAGTTGCAATCCACGAAGGGCAACATGGCTGTTGGGGCAACGTGGACGATCCAGTCAGACAGAAACGCAAAGTTGACTCTAGCCAAGCCTGACGGAACGCTCGATTCGATAGAAACCAACGACGTTGGACGGGTTGACTTGCCATCCATGCGGCTTCTAGGAAACTTTGTCGCACGCCCAGTCGTGGCTCCAGAAAAGCAGCAGCAAAATGAAGTCTCTATTGCCAATCAGGAAGTGAAAGGCGTTAGTGAAGAACGCCAAACAGGAATCTACGCCGCATCTGTTTCCCAGTTCGGTCTCAAGCCGAATAACGAACCGTCACTGGAATCGAAGCTCGAGTATCTCGAACAACAGGAAGTCGCGAAACTAGCACAGAGCTGGGATGCATCCTGGGCCGCCACCCTTGACGAGTTGTTTGCTTCCTCACAACGCAAATGGTTTGGGCGAGAGATTTGGTTTTGGATCTGGACCGCTTTGCTAACCTGCTTTCTTGCGGAGATCGCTTTGGAGCAATGGCTTTCCCCGCGTTTGCGAGGTCGACGAGCCTCATGACATCCCTTCAATTCAATCCTGTTTTTCCATGGTGGATGCTTGCGATCGTTGCCGTTGTCGGTACCGTCTTGCTTGGGCGTTGGTATTGGCGAGAATCCCGGTACTTAGCTTCTCCTTGGTGTTGGCTTCTTCCGGTCTTGCGTTCGACCGCTTTCTTTTTGATCGTGCTGATGCTGGCAGGACCTGCGCTACATCATCGCATCTACGAAGGAGAGATGAGTCGATTGCGAGTGTTGCTGGACCTTTCTCGCAGCATGGCTATTTCCGATCAGGCGTCCCCGTCGATCGACAATACACTTGTTCCCGCTGACGCTTCGGAGCAGATTTCGAGAACTCGGATCGAGATCGTGACGCAATGGTTACTGGGAGACGCGTCATCGGAAACGGACACTCCGAAAGGTTGGCTGGAGCGAGAGAGTCGAGATCATCGTATCGAGTTGTATTCGGTAGCCGATGTTGATTCAGGAGAACAAACGGTTGATTCCAATCTGCTTTGGGATTCGTCGAACGAGATGCCTGACAATCGTAAATTGTCACTGATCGCCGACGGACAGGTATCGAAACTGGGCGAGAGTGTGGCTAGCCAAATCGCCGCCAAGCCAGCCGCCTTGATTCTCATTTCCGACGGGCAAAACAATGATGGAATGAGCTTGGCTCAGGCGACTGAGCAGGCGACTGCAGCGAAAGTACCCGTGTATGCTATCGGTGTCGGCCCTGATCGAGAACCAGATGACTTGGGGATTCTACGCATCGAACATTCGCAGCGGGTCTTTCGAACCGATGTTGTCCGCGGATCGCTAGAAGCGAAGGAAAGTATCCCACGAGGTACGCCATACCGTGTGAAGGTGGAGCATCTTGAAAAAGTTGTCTGGGAAAAGGAATTCGAGTCTGAGAATCAAGGGGTTCGTCGTATCGAGTTCGAGATTCCAGCCGAAAGTTTAGTGGACGCGGCCAAGTCGGATCAGAATCGCTCCTCCGAGAATGCAACTCTACCGATCGACCTGAGTTTCTCGATCGAAACGAATGCGACGGAAATCTCCACCGAAAACAATCATGGGGAAACATCGCTATGGGGCATCCACCGGCAGAGCCGTATCTTGATGTTGGATCGGCGCGGGGGCTGGGAACCACGTTACATTAAAAATGCGTTGACACGCGATATCGCATGGAAAGTTGATTTTTCGATCGGCCAACCCAACTTGGAAGCGAATGTTTTTCCCAAAACGCGCAACTTGCTGTTCGAGTACGATCTGATAGTAATGACCGTCGAAACGATCAGTATTCTGAACAAAGAACAGCAGAACTGGATTCGCGATTTCGTAGCAGAAAGTGGGGGCGGATTGATTCTGATCGACAGCAAAAACAATCTGACTGTTCCATCGATCCAGGACCCACTTCTAGATCTGATGCCAGTCCGATCTGTAACTCAACCAAAACAACCGACACTCACGAAGCTCTCTATCGCTTCCAATGCTACGGACCAAGTTACTATGCAACTCGCTGCCGACACTCCGTCCAGCCAAGCGCTTTGGCAATCGCTGCCTGTGCCCCGTTCTATTCGGGAGTGCGAACTTTCACCCGGCTCCGAAGCCTTGCTAGAATCGTCGGAGGAAGCATCGGATACCAAGCATGTGCTTGTTGCGACGAAGCTTTACGGGCAAGGTCGAATCGTCTACATGAACAACGATGAATCTTGGCGATGGCGTTATGGAGTCGCTGACCTCTATCATCAACGATTCTGGAATCAAATGTGCAACTGGACCATGCGGACCCCATTTGCGGTCAACGAAACTTTCGCCTCGTTGGATGCAGGCTTACGCATGATTACCACGTCCGATCAAGTTACGATCCGGGCCAATCTGAAGCTGACTCAAAATCAAGTCCCTGATAACCCGAACGTCCAAGCGGTTTTACTTTGCAACGACGAACCTTATGCTGTACTACCCATGGCAAGGGAATCGGATTCTCGCGGATTCTATCGAGTGACCACGGGGCCATTTCCAGAAGGAAGGTACCGCGTGCAATTGCAAGCTTCAGGGATTCCACAGGACGCTTTGGCGATTGAATCGGATTTTCTTGTTCAGTCCCAAACAGATTTAGAACTGGCATCGTTATCCTGCAATACCGAAGCTTTGAAGCAGATCGCCCGAACCACCGGCGGACAATTCCTAGCGCTCGATCAAGCGGAATCGATATCAGACTTGCTTCAGCGATTCCAGACTGGAAAATGGACCGAAACGGTAACACTGCTATGGCAAAGCTATCCTTGGTTCGCCACCATGATGACGTTGCTTGCTTTGGAATGGATTTTACGAAAGAGATCGGGCCTTATCTAAGGGGCAAAAGATGAGCCAAGTTACATCCACATTCGGAAAAACAGGACTCCATGTCCACACGAATCCAAAAGACCATGAAGCGGTTCGCGCCTTCTTGCATCGTTTTGCAAATCGATGGACACTGCTTCGAGCAATCCAAGGAATCTGCGCGTTCGTTGTAACCATCACTTTGCTTTCAACCCTCGTTGTTTTTGCGGATGGGATGCGTTGGCTCAGCGATCCCATCAGGTGGTCAATCAGTTGCGGCGTTTACTTGACAGCCTTAATGGTTGCTTGGCGTTTTGGACTGAAGGCCTTTTGGGAATCGACAGACTCCATCTCTGTCGCGCAATCGATTGAACAAGCTAGCCCACGATTCCGCGAGAGTCTCTTATCGAGTGTCGAGTTACGAGGGATGGACGGTAGTATCAAGTCTGGCTCCCACGCATTCGTGTCTGCAATTGAGCGCGATGTCGCAAAAGAAGTCCGACGCGTCGATCTGGAAGACCTGCTTCCATGGACCACAATCGTTCGCGGCTTAACCATTTGCATGATGTTGCTGATGGTAACGCTGATGATTTGCGCGGTTCCTGGCTTGAAGTATTCCCAACGGTTGGCTCGGGCGTTGCTACCTTTTGTTTCGTTGTCGCGTCCATCGAATGTCCGCATCGTGATTTTAGAGCCTAGTCCGGCTTCGCTCGCGGTTCCAAGCGAACAAACGTTGAGATTTTTGATCGAGGTGGAAGGTGGCCATGTTGACTCAGCAACCTTGGAGTTCGCGGATAGCTTGGAGCAACCTTCGCAATCGCATCGCGAAACAGACATGCTTTTAGAAAGTGAACAACCCAAACGCTTTTCCGTAGTTTCTTCCGTAGGGAGCGCTACCACGCGATATCGAGTTCGCGCAGGAGATGGTGAAACCGCCTGGCATCAGCTTGAGACGCTCGCACGTCCTAAAGCTGTGATGTTCACCACCCAAGTGAACTTGCCCGACTATGTTCCTAAGGATATTGCTGCCCAATTTTACCAAAGAACTAGTTCCAACCTTCGCGGAGATTTCCGAGTCCTTGTTGGAAGCCGAGTGCGACTGGAAGTAGATACGAACCAACCTTTGAAGCTTGGCTCGCTTGAGCTAGAGTCTCTTAGCACTGGTCGAAAAACATCGATCCCATTAGCACTCGAAAAACCAGAAGACGATCGCCAAATAGCTGCTGGGGCGACTTCAAGCTACACCGCCGATTTCGAAGTACCGGAGAATGCAAAGTATCAAGTTCGTTTGCAAGCTGCTACGGAATATCAGGGCAACCCGCTGGAGAATACGTTTAGCCCTGTTTACAGAATAGATGCCCTGGAGGACGCGGCGGCCGCTTTGACTTGGTCGGTCAGCGACTCCACCGTTTGGAGAAAACCACCCGATTCCAAAGAGATCTTTGTCGTCGCACCGAACGAGCTGATAGGCTTAGCGATCAACTGCCAAGACAACTTGCCTGTCGATTCCTTGGACTTCGAATGGTCGCTGAATCGGGGAGCTTGGCAATTGGCGAAGAGCAAAGTCCCCGTCCACGAGCAGACGCTCGGCGAGCGGCCTGCGACCTTACCAGCAATCAAAGCCTTCGAGGGGGCCACAAAATGGGATTGGGATCTGACAGACTACAAGCTAGAGGGTGGGGACACGCTGCAATGCCGTGCGAAAGGTATCGATTTGAAGGGGGGCGTATCGTATTCTTCCGTCGTTACGTTCAGTGTTTCGGCCAATGGATACGATCGCGACCGCTACGATAGCCTCGAAAGAATGTCCGAGCTTGTTGCGCCACTGAAAGAGTTCGCCGAAACAATGGCGGCGAAACGAGAAGGGGTGCGAACTGCGATTGGGGTATTGAAGAACCCCGCATCCTCTGTCGAACAACGATCGCAAGCCACCAGGGAGCTTGGTGATGTTGCTAAACTTGGCATTCTCAAGGCACAATCGATTCGATCGCAAGCCGAACCTATTGTCAGGGATCTCAAACGCTGTATCGATCAGTCCGATGTAGAAATGGCAATGCGAAACGTGTCGCGTATCGAGAAGGAGTATCTGCAGCACATTGCTCATTCGCATCAGTCGCCCAACCTGTCGCTCACGGCCACAGAGATTGCGTCGAAATCCGATTGGTTCCAAAGTGAACGGGAGACGCGATTGAATCGGATGCAACAGTGCTTCGATCTATCTTGCGATCAGTCCAATCGAACCCTGGAACTCTATCGTCAGTTTGTGGGACTGGAACTGCAAACGGCGATCACCAAAGATTTGACAGGACTAATGAACCACCAACAAACTCTGTTGGATCGAAAGCCTCCTGTCAGCTTGGAGACGATGATTCGTTCTCAAAAACTGTCAGAACAGTACTGCAATGCCGCCTTGAAGTTGGCGAAAGACTTTGGTCCGTCAGTGAACCAGGATCTTCGAGATGGCTTAGCCAACCTGAGCCGTTGGGGAAACGACACGATGCTCGAAATCAAAGATCTTTGCGAAGCGGATCTTGGGTTGGAGGTTTCCGAGAAGGCTCGCGATACACACCGCGATCAGCTTCGAGCTCGTATCGAGCGTTCGGCCAACGAACTCAGGAACCAGCGGTGGGCATACAACCTAGGTGGGAATCTTATCTGGAACATCCACAATGCGAGACGCGAACTTTGGAACAGCAGTGGATCGCTTCGAACCAGATTCCATGAATCCTTGGATCGTATCCGGAAGCGAAACGAAATGGTGCGAGACAACTTGACAAGCAACACCCCAGAACGGTCTCCGGAGTTAGGTTTCCGAATTGCGAGCCTTGAAACGGAGGTGGTGAGTGTCCATTTTACTGCCTTAGGACAGATGCTCGATCGAAGAGATTTGCACCAGCGCCGTGGCGTAAATGACCCTGTTTTTACAAGCGATATGGGGTTGGCCCATCGGGCATGGACCAAAGTTCTTGAAGACTGGATCCAAAACCCGGCGGACCACGCAAACCAGACCAAGAATTTGGAATCAGTTGCCAAGGCCTTTCATGTGCTCGAGGCCGCTCATGAAGCGATGGAAGCGAAACTGGTACTTCAATCGTTGCGTTCCAAAGAGCAGTACGATTGGAAAGCGATGGAAGGTCAGTTGTCTCATGCAACTCAGTGGGATAGCATCGCTCAGCGAGTTGAG
This sequence comes from Pirellula sp., assembly GCA_044359895.1. GTDB lineage: Bacteria > Planctomycetota > Planctomycetia > Pirellulales > Pirellulaceae > JBKCUI01. The sequence continues at coordinate 17,651 of JBIKLJ010000056.1, read as the reverse complement.
TTTGCTTCCCAGTGGATGAAAGAGGCGGGAATTGAACAATCGTTAGCCGAAAAGTTCAATGCGCTTCGGTATGGCGAGCTTGCAAACAGGATCGCACAGAAGCTTCACCCACGCCGCGATCCCCACAATCAAAATTGGACATCTGCATCCGATGACATGCAACGGTTGTTAACCAAGTGGAATGAACACGACAACGAACTCCAACCGATTTTGGACGCTGCTCGTGCTACGCTTTCCAATTTTGCACCGAGCATTTCGGAATTGGCAGAAAAAGCGGCTCAGGCAACTCAGAATTTAAGAAGCAAGACAGAGCAGATTCAAAAGGAATCGCAAGAAACCAAGGCAGATTCCACAGAACCAGCGGCAACGGCGTTCGATCCCTTAAAATCTGCGGCGGACTTGATGAAGAGCCAGATGGAATCGGAACTGAAGCTCCAACAACTGCAGGATGCTTTGATTGAACAAGCAAGCCGACAGGATTTGCTCCAGAACGAACAGCTCCAAGCTGCTCGCGATAGCGACAACGCATTGCGATTGTTAGATGCGGTTTCCATACCGATGAAGGAAGCCATGCTCGAGGTGGCGGAATCGATCAACGCACAGAAGACTCCGTCGGCAGAAACAAAAGGGGAAATGCAAAGCAAACTTTCCGAAGCCGTTCAACGAGAATCACAAACGGTCGCCGCATTAGAGGCTGTCGCGAAGCACTTTGCGAAACTCGAGAGTGCAATGGATCAGGGGCAAGCCAACACTCCGGAATCAAGTCTGGCCAAAGCACCGGACGCGAACGTATCACTGGAACAAAATGCATCGAGCGAATCGCTGCAACGTCAAGCGGATTCTGTCACAAGGGAGCTAGCCCTGGACCCTCAGTTTCCCTCGATTCGTGATTCCAATCAAGATTACGCAAAGGCCAAGGATCTTGCCGAGCAGGCTCAACGAGACCCAAGGACGTTGCTTGAAAATCTAGAGCGCGAATTGAAAGCGAATCCGCTAATGCAGTCCGAGCTATCGGAAATCGCGAAAGCCAGTGCGGAATCGGTTGCCAACAGCTTGCGGAATGCTTCCAAGGAGGAAAAGCAATTGGCTTTGCAAGTTGAAAATGCGGATGCAAAGCTGGTTGCTGAAAAGCAGCTTCAGATTGATCGCGCTCAGGCAATCACAGAGCAGGTAGAGCGTTTTACTGCAAGATCGCTCGAGAAAGCTGCTCAAGCTGTGAATGCGACCGGCAAGCATGAACAAGCCCAGGCACTGAATCAGGCGGCCAAGTCATTGCGAAAGCGGTCCAGCGCTCTGCAGCAGTTGAATGAGAATACACCAAGGCAACAATTCCAATTGGACACGCAAGCGCTAGCTGATGAAGTCACCAAAGCCAATCAAGAACTCGCTAAGGTTCAAAGCGAGATCGAGCCCATGGTGGGGCAGGATATTCATAAAGGGGAACAGCTGCGACTCAACACGAAAGAAGCGATGCGGAATGTCCAAATTCAGAATCGCAATGATATGCTTGTGCAGGGAAATGAATCGGTCAATCGGGCCAACCAAAAAGTTCAGGAAGCGAAGCGACGCGTTCAACAATTGGTTCAACCGCTCAGCGACGCTCGAAAGCAAACCGAGGCAGCAAAAAAGCGATGGGAGGAACAAAAATCAAATCCGGACGCTTTGAAGCACTTGCAAAACACGGCCGTTCAGGAAGAACAATTGCTTGAAAAGAGTCGTTCCGCAAGTGATCGAAACAAGCAAGCCGAAGAACTGCTTCAACAGTCGGAGCAAAGGAAGAGGGCTCTAGAAGAAGCCGAACGAGCGGACCTTGACAAGCCGGACCCGCGAGCCGCACTTGCAATGGACCAAGCGTCCCAGTCGCGGAAGCAATTGGACAGTCTGCAAGAACAACTAGATGCACTGAACCAAAGTGCCCGTTCCTTGCCCGAGCCCAAAAGCCAAGCATCCCCGCTTGCAAATCTGGAGACAAGTCAAAAGAAGCTCAAGGAAAATGTGCGGGAATTAGCCACCGATATCGACCAAGCGGCACGGCATGAGCAGCGACTTGAAAATGCGGAAGGCGCAAACAGCCTTAAAGAATCTGCGAAAGCGATCAGGCAATTGTCGGAAGGACAACTCCAACAAGCACAGCAAGAATTAGGTCAGGCAACGGAAGCAGCAAGCACTGCGGAATCCGACCAAGCGAAGTCGTTAGCTAAGGATCAAGAGATGAAGAACTCGTTTGACCGCCCTGGGACTCAAGGGTCTGTCAACAGCCTGAATCGAGCGAGCGAGGAACTGCTGGGCAATGCAAAGCAATTGGAAAACGCATCCAGTTCGAAAGATCAGTCCAAGCCCGCCACGGGATCTCGAGACAGTGATGATAACAAGTCCGCATCATCAAAAAATTCGACTTCGCCGAAGCCTTCCAACGACGAAGGATCGGAGGTTGGAGAGTCATCGTCCCATGCGAATTCAGATGTGGTTCCAATGACCGATCAACAGAAGGCCCGAATGCTGGATCAGCTCGATCGCCAAGTGAATTCAAAACAAGGAGATTCTAATCGTTCCCTGCAAGACGCGATTCGACAGTCGGCGGACCAGCTGTCCAATGCGATGAATCAAGCTAGGTTAGATCAGCAAGCAAGCAGCATGCAAAACAAGTCGAATTCTCCAAATAAACCGTCTCGCAATGGCATGAAAGTCCAGCGAGGCCAATCCGATACAGCGGGTGAAGACAGAGCGAACCCTGCGGCTGTCGGCGTTCTTCCCAATCGCACGTTGGAATTGAATCGAGATTGGGGGCAACTTCGTGAGCAACGGGCCGAAGATGTGATCGAAGGCAATCGGGATGAATTCGACCCGGAGTTCAGCGACGCGATTCAAGCATACTACCGCGCGGTTGGCAAGCCATAGTTCCCAGCCTGCTGACCATATCCGACAACGTTAGAAACCTATTGCCTAGCCCCATGATGCCATGAATAGGAGCCGCGAGATTAACCTTCAGTGGGCTGATCTTGCTGGTCGAGAGCCTTCAGTTCCTCGATCCAAATCCGGATATCGTTATCGTATTCGCTAGCGAGATCGCTCAAAACAAGCTGACGGTGGAAGGAAGCGGCCCCTTCCTGAAGCAGTTCAGCGGCTTCCGCGCTGGGGAACCTGCGAGAAGGGTCGGGAGCGATCAAACCGCGACAGAAGTTCATCAACAAACCATTGCATGAGACCTCTTCCGGAAAAATCTCGTGCAGGCGATTGGGCAGCGAGCGTTTCTGTTCCAATAGGGACCGAAGGGAATCGGTATCGGCAAAACAAGGTTGGCCTGAAAGCAATTCGACCAAAACATATCCCAACGATGCTAGATCGCTTCGAGGGGAGACAGGGGCGTTTTCTAGAACCTCGGGGGCAGCATAAGCAGGCGTGCAAGTGAAGACTTGAGGTTGTTTCCCCATTTCGAACGCGGAACCGATATCGATCAGTTTTGCGTGCCCTGTTCGTTTGATCATGATGTTCGAAGTCTTGATATCGCCGTGAACAACATTTTCACGATGCATGGCGGCCAGACCCGCTAAGCAATCTCGGACGATGGCCACTGCCACGCCCGCTTTGAATCGAGCATGAGCTGGGCCTGCGGTTACCACCACGTTATTGATGTAGTCCCATCGACGTTGCGACAACCGATTCCGTATTTTGGCCATCCGTTCCAAACGAAGCAGATCCCGAAGATCGTAGCCATCGATCCATTCCATGATCAGAATGCGAATTCGGTTTCGGTCGATAAAATCATGAATGCTCAAAACACTTTCGTGTTGAATTCGAGCCACGGTGGCTGCGACCTGTCCAATGCGTGCCATCGCATCGTCATAGCCCGCTTGGGTTCCGAAACGCTCGGGCGAGAAAACCTTCATTGCAACAGGCAACGCGAACCCGTCAGCACCCAGGCGAGTTGAAAAAAAAACAACCCCTTGTCCACCACTTCCTAGAATGCGATCTAATTTATGGTAGGTCATCCACTGAAGTTTGCGATCATCCAGTAGAATCTGGTAGCGATTCATGAGCTCGGGATTGGCGTTCGAGCCAGAATCGCCGCCAAGCGTTCGAGTCCTAAAGTCACCAGCGAAAGTTGTCGTGTGCATGAGTTCGTCCATGAGCAGAAAAAGGGCATCTGTATCCTGATGGACTTCGCCCTATCTTACAAGCCTAGGTACTGGCAAATCCTAAACCTCTTTTTGTGGACGGTGTGGTTGACCAGTTGGCAAGCCATTCTCGTTTCCCAGGGAGCCGACTCTTCCGACTTAAAGAATGCACAGGCATTTGGCCCACTTTCCTCGACGGACTCACCCGATGAGGACTTGATACAGGCGCTGATTCAGGGTGGATTTACCGAAATGGCGATCGATGTTTGCCAGGCTCGGAAGCATTTGGCTTTGAATTCCCAAGCGTCGAGCGATTCGATTGCCCGTTGGAATATGCTGCTGATCCAATCTTTAGCTGCCCATGCGGTATCGAACGAAAAAGTCTTCGATCGACCGGCGTTGATCGATGAAGCACTCCAACAAGCAAATTCGATTGCAGCGGAAAACGAAGACTTCTCCCGCCATCTCTGGATTAGGTACAAACTTCAACGAAGTCGTTATTTTGTTCTGCAGCGTACCCTGGCAGCCTATTTGGCAGTCCCAACGCGCGAAGGTTTGCGGGAATGGTCCTTGCAGACGATCCGAGCTAGTTTAGACCAACTTGATGTACTGCAGCTACAGACGAGGAATTCCCCGTTGCGCAGTGGTACAGCAGGTTCCAAGGATGCGATAACGCCAGCGCAGTGGACAAGCCTAGAGAATGACATCATTCTATTGAGAACGGATTTACTTCTTCTGCAGGGGAGTTTTTATCCCTGGAAAAGTCAGGAGCGAATTGGGGCCGCGACGGAGATTCTTGATTTGCTCGACAAAGCAGCCTCGCAGATTAACCGAACTTGGGCTGGCTATCCAAGGCTCGAACTGGCCAGGTGCAACGCTTTGTTCATGGTTGGCAGATCTCAAGAGTCGATGGATGAACTTCAAAAGCTTTGGAGCCGACTTGTGGATGCTTCGGCGGCCAAGAGCGTAGCGATAGGGCGATGGCAACTAGGTATCGGAGCTCTTGCGGCACAGGTCAATCGAGAACTCGGGAACTTGCGGGAATCCGATCGATGGATTGAGCAAGTGGGAGGGCCTTTCCAAAGTCCCGAGTTAGCCTTGGAGCATTTTGCAAACCGGCTGGTTATTTCTTCCGATGGCTCCAAAGGCCCCAACGGAACCAAAGCGGAAATCGCAGTACAAGAAGCTCAGCTTCAAGTAGCGTTTCAGTTGAAGGCAGAAATTGGGAAGCGGTTTGGGTCCTATTGGCAACAGCGCGCCGATGCCCTCCTTGTTTCTAACAAGTCCATCCTAGAACCAACCAGCGAGACCGATGGGAATCCAAAACACCCCTCCGTGACGACTTCGTCGCCGAATTTGCGAGTTGAGCTACTGAAGACCGAAGCCAGGCAACTGCTTACGGGAGGTCAATGGCAGAAAGCAATCGAAAAGCTCAATCAAGCAGAAGTGTCCGCCGGCAATTCGGGGAACGAAACAGAAGCGTTAGAGATCGCGATGAAGTCTGCCGCGATTCTTTTAAACCAAGGACAGTCCGACGTGGCTCGTAGTGAGTTTTTTCGTTCGGCCATTGCCTACCAACGTTCTGCCAAGGCTCCGGATGCGGCCATGATGTCGGTTTGGAAAATGGAAAGCGATATGCCCGCCGATGCAAGTTCCATGTCCGAAGCGGATCGCTTGGCCGCTTGGCAACAGCGAGTCGCAATCTATCGCGGGCGACTCGCGGAGATCCTAGCCACGTGGCCCGAGTCCATTCAAGCGAATAAAGCGGTGCAAAAACTAGAGCACTCGTTTCTATTGGACGACAAACCTGTTTCGCTTTTGGAGCTTTGGAGCAATCGACTGAAACAGCTTCCCGAATCGGTGGTCATGTCAAAAGTAGGGCAGTCTTCATGGTCAACTTATGACAGAGCGTTCGCATGTTACGGGTTAATTGCGGTTGCGACACGAAGTGCATGGCCGGACCGTTCTCGTTATTCCGACCAAGAACGGGTTGAAGTTCGAGAAGCTCTAGCAATACTTCGGGAACGGATCCTCGAAAGAACTCCCTCGAATGCAAAACCCTTGGCGCTCGCATGGCTCGATTCCATAGATAGTTGCATGGAGTGGCCAAGTACGCCGACAATTGGGATTCCCAAGCCAGTTGGCCTTCAGGATCTTCCCCCTTCCCTTGGTTATCTGGAATGGGGGGAACCCAGCGGAACATCCAGCCAATCAGAAACCTGGGACTCGGGCTTACCGATTGCGTTCAGCTGGATTCGCGCGGAAGTCAATTTCCAAACACGGATCCGAAAACCCGACGAACCACAAGCGTTATCGAACTTGGTCATGGAAGTAGATCGTTTGCCGAAACTACAGTCCCAAAATGGCCAAGCGATCGGAATCAGGCAAGCCGAACAACTAGCGCGCTCGATGGAATCGTATTCGATTGCAATCGACTTATGGTCTGGAGAGGAAAGGAGCAAGAAGGCCACCGAAGAACTGCTCAAGGTAAGAAAGAGCAATCCTAAAGATGCTTGGTGGTTTTATCGGAGTGCACGAATGCTCCAATCGAGTCCAAGCCAAAGGGAGCAAGCGATTCAGCTGTATCGATCGCTGGCCAATGGATTGACCGCAGGGAGCGAACCTTGGTTTGAAATGCGGGCGAGAACCGCCGAAACGATGCGGCAAATGGGGGACATGAAAAGCGCTCAGGAATTGGCGAATCTTGTCTTGGCAACCTACCCCAGCCTAACCGAAGAATGGAAACGCCGATTTGCACCTTGAAATCGGTAGGGTGAGGGAAGTAGGTAGGGTGAGGGAAAAATCGGCAGGAATAGCGTATGAAGCACGTTTTTTTGTGTCGAATTCAGTTTGGCGCTGCGACTTTAAGTTGACCGATTACCATAGATTCCTTCCTACATCTTTGACGTTATCAGAAACACGATAAAATGCGGACGAGAAATTGCATTGAAGCTTGGTTACTCCGTTTTGGAATATTGCTGATGGTTCTTCAGGTCAATCGTAGCATGGCTGCTGACGAGAATTCGGACGAAAGAGCAAGCGTCCAGTATCGCCTTTCGTTTCGCCAAGCAGACACTCACCGCGTCGATATCGAGTTGTCGATTCCGACGGATGGAAAAGAGCAAATCGAATTGATGATGCCGGTCTGGACACCGGGCAGTTATTTAGTCCGCGAATATGCTCGTCAGGTGGAGCAGATCACTGCATACAACGGTTTGAATCAGCAAGAACTAGATATTCGAAAGTCGGATAAAAATCATTGGCTGGTAGCATGCCAATCCGCGGAGGAAGTAGTTGTTCGGTATTCGCTTTACTGTAGGGAAATGAGTGTTCGGACCAATTGGGTGGAACGCGACTTTGCTTTTTTGACCGGGGCCGCCACCTTTCTTACGCGTTCGGACATGCTAGACCATCCGCATTTAGTACGCGTGGATGCGTTACCCAATTGGCCAAATGTTGCCACGAGCTTACGCGAATGGAAGCCGAATGATCCATGGACTCGAATCGCTTCGAGCTTTGACGAATTAGTGGACAGCCCCATTGTTTTGGGAGCTATCGACATTCAGTCGTTCGAATGTGGAGACGCCAAGCATCATCTGGCGACGTTAGGGGGTGAAACGTTCTGGGATACGCCGAGCGCTGTGAAGGATGTGGCTAAGATTGTAGAGACCGAACAAAAACTTTGGGGCGATATTCCCTATGGAGAGTATTGGTTTTTGAATCTTGCGACCGAGTCCGGCGGAGGGCTCGAACATGACAACAGTTGCGTCTTGATGACCGGTCGTTGGACTCAGCGGCAAAAATCTAAGTACTTGGACTGGTTGGGCTTGGTTTCCCACGAGTTCTTTCACACCTGGAATGTTCGTCGATTGCGTCCTAAGGTGCTAATGCAGTACGACTACAACAACGAGCAATACACTCAAGAACTTTGGGTTGCCGAAGGAATCACAAGTTACTATGACGACTTGATTGTGGCCCGCGCGGGATTATTCAAGCCCAAGGAATATTTGGATCGCGTCAGCAAAAGCATTGCATCCGTCCAAACAGCCCCAGGTCGATTAGTGCAATCGCTGCGCGATAGCAGCTTTGACAGCTGGATCAAGTTCTATCGCCCGGACGAAAACGCCAACAACAGCCGAATCAGCTACTACGTGAAAGGATCGTTGGTTGGGATGCTGTTGGATACCAAGATTCGTTCGAATACAAACGACCAAAAGTCGCTGGATGATGTCATGCGTTTGTTATGGAAAACGCATCGCGAAACGGGCTATACCAACGAAGATTTTGCGGCCGCTGTTGCTGAAGTATCCGACGATTCCGTCAAAGGCTGGCTAGAGCAATTGCTTGATTCCACCAACGAGCTCGACTATGACGAACTATTGAAATGGTATGGGCTGGAATGGAAACTGCGTGATTCCGATAAGGAGAAAGACAAAGACAAGGAAAAAGAGTCTGCTGTCGAGCGTCCCGCTTTTGGGAATGTCTACGTAGGACTGGATCTCAAAGCAGAACAAGGCCGCGCGATGGTCGATAAGGTTACGCGAGATTCGCCCGCAAGCATGTCGGGGATTTTGGTAGGGGATGAGCTGATCAGTTTCGATGGCTTCCGAATAACCACCGAAGGCTGGAACGAGCGTCTGAATTTGTACAAGCCCGACGATGTCTGCAAATGCTTGGTCGCTCGACGAGGAAAGATTTTGGAGCTACCGATCCGATTGGCAGCTCAACCAGAGAATGGCTGGACGTTGGTTCGAGTTGCTAAACCTACCGAGGACCAAGAAGCTCACTGGCGATCTTGGCTCCATATGCCGTTGGTTGAGTCCGATGCCCCTTAGATTTCTGAAACCAATCGGAATACCAGAAAATGGACTCCTAGCGACCACCTGGAGATCGATAGCTGGTTTCACTCTGATTGGACTTGGTCTGGCGATTTTGTTTTTGTCGGTGAGATCTTCGTTGCAGAAACAACAATGGCAAACGACTCAAGAGCGGATTGCAGCGTCGGATCTCGAGGCTATCTGTCGTATTCTTCAAGCAAACCCAGATGCCCTCGCAGAACCAAAATCGAGCGGTGTTCCTCTGCTGGAAGACGCTCGTGTTTCAAGTACGATCGACCTCTTTGTTCAAGGCGAGTTGGTATGGGGTGATTCTCAGGATTCGCAGAGCCAAAGCAAACAGCAGCCACAAAACAAATCAGGTAATGTCTTAGCCGTTTGGAGTACAGAGCCCAATCAATACCTTCGGCTTCGCATCGCTAGAAATCAGGCTAGCCAGCCCACATTGCCCAACCAGGTTTCCGGCTATGATCTTGCGCTGATTCGTAGATTTTCGGCAGAGGAAGTGGATCGGTTGCTTGGTTGGGATTGGTTTTTAGCCGCATGCATTTTGGGCCTTGCCTGCTGCAGCGGCCTTTTGGTTTCTTTGGCAGGGCACCGACGCCTTGAGCTCATTAGTTCCTTGAGAGATTGGTCCCAAAAGTGTTCCGTCAATCTGGGGAAAGTCCAACTGAAACAAGCAACCGCTCCCCTGCAACGATTGGATCCCGTAGTCTTCCAGGTGGTTGAGCGGGTTTGGTCTGAAGCAAATCAGCGACTTTTAGCGATCCAGCAGTCAGCCGACCAATCGTCTCGCGTTATGTTCGCCATGCCGGTCGGGGTACTAGCCTTTGATCATCAATTGAAGCTCATTTTCGTAAACCGAGCTGGTCGCGAGCTCCTTGGATTATCCGAAGCGGTACGTCTTGGCCAATCCTTGATCGAAGTGGTTCGCTTTCCACCCGTTGTCCGCTTGATCCAGAAAACGTCAGACGATCAATTGCCTGAAGAAGCGGAGATTGAAATTCCGATGAGCAAAGCAACCCTTCGATTGCGAACTCATCCACTCAAAGCCTCCAACTCGGACGATCCGAATACGCAATCGAGTGGCATCTTGATCACGGTTACGGATGAGACTCGTTTGAAGATTCTGGAAAACGCCCGCCGTGATTTTACCGCCAATGTTTCCCACGAGCTGAAAACACCTCTGTCGGCCATCAAGGCTTATTCCGAAACCTTGTTGATAGGGGCCTTAGAAGATCCTGAAGCTAGCCGACGTTTCGTGGAACGTATTAGCGAACAGGCACATCGGCTAGATGTTCTGATTCGTGACTTGCTACATCTAACGAAGCTTCAATCGCAGCCTGACAAACCCCCGCTTACATCGCTCAAGATTGAAGACGTTCTCAAAACTTGTGTCGAAGAACATCGCACGATCGGAGGGGCCAAAAACATCTCCATCGATATCAAAGAAGTTGATGGAGAATGTCGCGTGAAGGCCGACTTGGAATCACTGAGGACTGTATTGAGCAATCTTCTGGGAAACGCAGTACGTTACAATCGGCCAGGAGGTTGGGTCCGCGTATCAACTCAAACGCAGCCAGGCAAGGTCTTGATCAAAGTCACCGATAGCGGCATAGGGATCCCGCCCGAAGACCTGGATCGCGTTTTTGAACGATTCTACCGAGTCGAAAAAGCGAGAAGCCAGGACGCAGGCGGAACTGGGCTTGGATTGGCGATCGTCAAGCACTTGGTGCAAGCCATGCAAGCCGACATTGTAGTCCGAAGCGAGCTCGGAAAAGGGAGCGAGTTCGAGCTTCGGTTGCAGTCTGCGGAACCTTAGACAGAAGCGGACGATTCCGCCAACCAGTTGGACAGTGTCTTTTCAGGGACCTGAACTTGAAGCAGTGGTGCAAATTCAGCGAAGGATGCATCAACTGCGGATAACAGCAGATGCAAATCGATTGCTTTACCTTGCGAGACCTTCTCCAATCCCTCTAGAAATTCGCTTTCTTCATCCCAATCCGAATCTTTACAGGATGGTAGCAACGAAGCTAAGGCAACACAGGCCGCATCGTAACACGGCTTCGGACCATCGAGCAGTTCATCTAACGCAGGATGCCGTTCGATGAGGATGGCGAATTCTTCTGGAAGCCGCCAGTTTCGGCACAATGCAGCTGCCGCTTGTGCGTGATCCCAGCCAAAAGCCTCTTTTTCTAAAGTTGATAGTCGTACTTTTTCTTTGGCCCGTCGTGTGACCAACAATTCGTACTGCTCTGGCATTGCCTTCAGCAATAGCGGAATCGCCATGTCTTGCAACAAAGCTGCGGCAAACAGATCTTCTGCGTTCGCAATCTTCAACTCACGGCCTAGATTCCGTGCAAAAACGGCGCGACGTAACGAATCTTGCCACAAACCTTTCAAATCGAAGGGACCAAATTTTGGATTGGGAACTAACGAGAAAACGGCACTCCAAAGTGCAAAGTTCTTGATCGTTCGTACTCCGACAAGAGTGAGTGCTTGCTGAATCGAAGCGATCTCACGCGAAAAACCGAAGTAGGATGAGTTCACAAAACGTAAAATTTGGCCCATCAAGCCAGCATCAGCTTCGATGGGTTTCGCAAATTCGGCAGGGCCATTCTTTGCATCTTGCGACAGCTCCAACAGTCGCATCGCGCTTGTTGGTAATGCTGGCAATTGGGTGTTCGCAAGTACTTCGTCAAGACTTCGAAAATTCACTTGATTGGTCACGATCAACTCTTTTTTCAACTGCGAAGGAAGCTAGGTAACATGCTCAGCTCAATGAGCCTCGACAAAAACATAGGTCAGTATTTTGTAGATGCAAAAAATTCTATTGCGGTCGCCATTAAATTGGATCTACGGAAAACCGCGTTCGGAATAAGTTCAGACCACCGAAGGGTCCAACCGCTGAATCGGACAATGCAAGAAACGGTGCCTGAGATGAACGCCTGACCACTTGTACCAGTCGTACCACCTGGGCGGACATGGACAGTACTTTCAGTGCGATTGTGGCCACATAAACTACTCAACGTGAAAAATCAAAAGGTAATAGTTTGCGTTGCGTTGTCGTTGTTGGACAACCAAGTCCCAGATTCTCCCCGTCAATCGATACATTCCATGGAACTGGTTCAAGTTCAGAATCTTTGCAAAAGTTATCCTGACGCCGAATTGGGTGAATTCAAAGCATTAGACAACATTAGTTTTGTCGCGAGAGCAGGGGAAGTCTTTGGCCTGCTAGGCCCAAACGGTGCAGGAAAAACAACAGCTCTCCGAATTCTTGCAACGATTTTGCAACCATCCTCCGGGACGGCGAAGGTTTTCAATTTTGATGTGAAGAGCCAAGCCGATTACGTACGTCATTCGATCGGTTTCGTTTCCAACAATACAGCAATCTACGATCGCATGAGTGCTTGGGAAATGGTGGAGTATTTTGGTCGCTTGTATGCGTTGCATAACGATCATCTCTATCCACGCATGGAAAAGATTTTTCGCAAACTGCAAATGGACGAATTTCGAAACTGTCCGGGCGCAAAAATGTCCACAGGCATGAAACAGAAAGTGTCGATCGCTCGCGCGTTGATTCACGACCCGCCCGTACTGATCTTCGATGAAGCATCGCTTGGTTTGGATGTCATGGTGGCTCGAGCACTTCAGGCGATTGTGCTTGACCTGAGAGACCACGGCAAATGCATTATTTACTCAACCCACATTATGCGGGAGGTGGAGCGTTTGTGCGATCGAGTCGCCATAGTCTACAAAGGCAAAATCCTGGATACAGGTACATTGCCAGATCTCGCCAACCGCCATAATCAAAATGACTTCGAAGAGCTGTTTTTTGAACTGCTCATGCAAGAAGATGTTGGCTCGCGAATGCAGCGTTCACCGGTCAGCCTACCAATTGCTGGCGTTTCTCCTAGCCTTCGTTCCTCACCATTTGGGAGCAACCAATGAATTGGTCGCATATCAAACTTATATTTCATCGTGAGGTTCGGGATCAATTGCGCGATCGACGCACTATGTTTACGATCTGCGTTCTACCTATCCTGCTGTACCCGCTCATGGGAATGGTCATGCTGCAGGTTGCCCAGTTCCATCGCGAACAACATGTTTCTCTTGGGGTTTTCGGGTATGAAAATTGGCCGACCAGCCGACCTTTGATTACTGACAGCGAGGAGACACAGATCCATTGGAAAAAGCTAACTGTTACGAAGGAGATTCGTGAGACGCTAAGTCAATTACGGATCCTGGAGAACAGCAAAGGTAGCGAAACCGAGAGCAAATCGCCACAAAACTTCATCGTGGATGCCAAGCTTGCGGAGAAACTGCTGAAAGAGGTTCAGGCCGATGCCATCATTTGGATTCCAAAAGGGTACGATGGCACCTACACGTCAACACAGCTTGTGGTTTTGAGCAATCAACGATGGGAAAGATCGCAACTTGCCGTTCGACTCCTTGCGGAGCGACTCGGTTCATGGCACCAAGCCGCCGTTCGCGACCGACTTGCCTCAACGACCCTAGGGGTTTCGGTACTAGACCCTCCCCAGATTAAGCAAGTCGATGTCTCCGTTCCAGAATCGAAACGGGCGTTGATTTGGACCAAAATCCTACCGTTCGTCATGCTCGTGTGGGCTTTGACGGGTGCGTTTTATCCTGCGATCGATCTATGTGCGGGTGAAAAAGAGCGAGGGACTTTAGAAACGTTGCTGTGCAGTCCAGCGCGACGAAAAGAGATTGTATGGGGCAAGCTTTTGACGGTCATGTGCTTCAGTGTTTGCACCGCTTTGCTAAACTTATTCAGCATGCACTTTACGACCGCAATCGTCATGACTCAGTTTTCTAACATGGGCGCGACCGAGATGGTGCAATCTCTTGGGCCTGTTCCTATTCAATCCATGGGTTGGTTGCTGCTGTTGGTAATTCCAATTTCTGCCATGTTCAGTGCTCTCGCACTTGCGGTGGCAAGTCTTGCCAGAAGCACCAAGGAAGGGCAGTACTATCTGATGCCATTACTACTAGTAGGAATGCCCTTGGTCATGTTGCCGATGATCCCCGGAGTCATGTTATCCCCCGGAACTAGTGTCATTCCAGTTACTGGGGCGGTCTTGATGTCGCGTGCCATGATGGATGGCGAATACACCCTAGCATTATTGCACTTGCCGACCGTGGCTACGATTACCGTGTTGTGCTGTCTTCTTTCCGTACGCTGGGCGGTGCGACAATTTGAATCGGAAAGTGTGATGTTCCGCGATAGCGAGCGATCATCGGTAACGCAGTGGATCAGAAACGTGTGGCGGCATCGCGACGAAACACCCACCGTGAACGAGTCGTTCTTTTGTGGACTCATCATTCTGATTTGTCTCTTTTTTGGTCGCCTTTCGTTAGGCAGCATGACGCTTGAATGGGCTAGCATCGTCAAATCGACCGTGGTCATTCAAATTGGTATAATATTAGGTCCTGCATTGATTATGGCAGCCATACTGACTCGGTCGATTACGAAGTCACTTCGACTGTCACGCCCAAGTGTGATGGACCTGGCCGTGACCATTGGACTGGCATTTTGCCTGCACCCATCTTACGTTGCGATCGCAACCGCGGTCAGCAACGAATACAAACTGGGTGAGCAAACAACGGCAATGCTCACTCAATTTGACTCCATCATCGGTAGCACCTCGATCTGGTATGTTCTCCTTGTGCTGGCTCTGTTACCTGCGGTGTGTGAAGAACTGGTTTTCCGTGGCTTTTTGTTTGCAGGCTTGTTGCGAAATGGCGGACACGTCCGCGCTATTCTTGTAACGGCAGTACTATTTGGTTTGTCGCATGGTGTGCTGCAGCAATCGATAACGGCCTCGATCATGGGTTTGGTTTTAGGTTGGCTTGCCTACAAAACGGGAGGCGTGGCTTGTACGATTGCGTTCCACGTTGCCCACAACTCCATCTCCATGTTGCTTGCTGCTTCATCCCATAACAAACAACCTATTCCCCAATTCTTGTCCTGGGCTTTAGAAATCAATGACGGACGGCTTTGCTACTCGGTAGCTTGGAGCACGTTAAGTGTTGGGGTCGCAATAAGCTTGGTTGCTTGGATGGCAACACGAAACATCAAGGATCGCCGCACGAATGCACAAAAATCTTGGGAACGAGTTGCGAACGAAGCCAAGCAGGTGATCGCTCGATAATAACGATACACCATTACAATTCTAGCACTACCTAGGCAGCTAGAATTTATATCGGCTCATTCAAAAAGTAATATCATGTCAATACGCCGATCCCAAAAGTTCGTCGATCGCGAGGTCCAAACCAGCTTGCTCAGAAGGCTCTGTCTGCACTGGTTTCTTTTTAGCCGGGAAAACACTTGATCGGACCCTCGTGATGCGACGTGAAGGCGTGCAATAGTTCCAGCGGATTCGGCCGCCAAACATCGACTTCCTCCCACGACTGAGTTCGCGTCGCCTGAACAAATTACAAAAGCGTCAAACATCATTGCCCCTAATTTGGATACGATGTAAGACGTACCCAGTAACAGTCCTCTCCTGCAGTATGGTGTTTCGATGGCTTTGAATTGGATTTCTGGCAGAATCGCCCGAAAGACCGTTTGGTCCGACGGTTTATTTACGCTTGCCGTCCATTGCCCTGGGGTCTCGGCTTTTGAGCCCGGACAGTTTTTGCAATTAGGGCTACAACTACCGGAAAAGCATCTGCATCGTCCCTACTCCGTGGCTTCACCGCATGGCGACACCCTGGAGTTCTTTATTGTACGAGTCGACGAAGGGGAACTCACTCCTAAACTATGGCATTTAGATGTAGGTGACCGCATCGACGTAAGCTCGAAAGCAACCGGCAGCTTTACGCTTTCCCATGCTCCCGATTCGCAAACTGTTTGGCTTCTTGCCACCGGGACAGGGTTGGCGCCTTACATTGCGATGATGCGTGAACCCAATATCTGGGAACGTTATGAAAAAGTGGTTGTCGTTCACGGCGTCCGATTTGCGACCGACCTCGCTTACCAAGAAGAATTGCAACAACTGAAAGAACGATGGCCAGGGCGATTCGCTTTCATCCCCGTCGTTTCCAGAACGGTCATGGAAGGAGCCATCCCCGGTCGTATCACTCACGCAATTGAAAGTGGGACCCTCGAACAGTTTGCCGAATCGAAGATCACACCGGAAAGCAGCGTCGTAATGATGTGCGGCAATCCTCAAATGCTGGACGACGTCGAGGCAATCCTTCACGCGCGAGGGATGCAACGCCACAAAAAAAATCAGCCTGGGCAAATTGTGGTCGAGCGGTATTGGTAGAGTTATTCGAGCGTATTTAAGGAAAGCAATGCCATCGCCGTTCCGTAGCATCGCCCTAATTCATGCGAATCGATAAAGCAGCCATCCACTTCCGGCAGCCCCAGAATCAAGTCTCTTTGTTGCTTGGCCAGTTCCTGTTGCTTGTTCGCGTCCGCAATTAATGCAATAGACTCGCTGCGAGCTTGCATGTCATACCAGAAGAAGAAGCCGCCATAAGCATAGGTCGAGGTATGATTGTCATACTTCAAAGCTTTCGCAAGCAATTCGTGGTACTTCATCGATTTTTCGATCGCCAACGCGAATTCCTGGTCACTGACTTGACCCCAACGTTGACGTGCAAGTTCACAAATGGCAATGCGACCACCAGCTCCAGCAAGGTCTTTCTCAGTCCCTTCATTGCGTCCGCTCTCGCGCCGCGTCGCATAGGGATACGCCCCATTGCTGTACCGCTGGGACGCCAATCGCTGAAGCCCACGATCCGTTTTTGAACTGTCCACTTTTGCACCTGCGTCTTTTGCATCATAAAGCGCGGTCAGAGCCGTTGCTGATACAAACGCATTGGCGTACTCGTGATACCATCCGCCGGTCTTCAATTGCAACCCTTCCAGTTGCTGAACGGCTCTTTGAAGCGAGTTGGCCAAACTGTCTTCCGAGCTATTAGACGTAGCAGATTTGCCTGAGGAGACGATTCTGGAAGACAAAAAGCGTATTCGGTACGCCTGTGCCCACAAGATTTCATCCCGGTCAAACAGGTTCAAATTCGAATCCTTGGTGACGAAAGCACTCGCTCGATCTAAAGCCTTTTGGATTCTCGCCTTTTGTTCAGGGGAGGCCAATTTCGGCTCCGCTTCGATCAACGCAAGTCCCACCAAGGACGTCACAGCGACATGAACATTTTTAAGACTATCCGCCCCGCCGAAATCATAATCGCTATCGAAAAAGCCTCCATTGGCATGTTGCATCCCAAGTAAAAAGTTGACACTGCGATCCCATAACTCGTCTTCAGAGTATGCCCTCGGCTCCGCAGCGCTGGTGATTTTTTTCAAGTCGGAAACCTTCGTTGCGGTTTCCGGCAAGACTTCGAACACCTCAAACCCACGACAGAAAGGCCCAATTCCCTGAGCTTCGCATGCGGCTTTCCAGGCCAACGGATGATTAGGATGCGCGATCGACGCCTTCTGCCAAATCGCACGAGCTTCTTCATGTTGCCCCATCTTGAAAACGCACATGCCTGCAACCAGCTTCGATTCCATCGAATCGCTCATGAGAATCTGCTCTAACGGTTCGGCTTCCAACTGCCAATTGGCAGCAATCGCTTCGTTCAATGCTTTCGAGGAAACGGACCCTCGGAATTCGCTGGCATCATCACCGAGGTCCGAATTTGGGCCAAGAGCTTTCTGCAAAAG
>JBIKLJ010000213.1:0-8233 GCA_044359895.1 Pirellula sp. | reverse complement strand
TGGCTTGATTTGTGACATCATTGAAGTTCTCTCGCTGTTGAAGGGCAATGTCGCAACAATTGTAGCGACAAGCCTCGCAAAGCTCCCGCCGGTAGGAGCCGATCTCATTTTTTTCTTCGAATCCAACGGAATGCCACCATGTCTAAAACCGAAATCTGGTACTTCGCTTACGGTAGCAATCTTTCCAAACAACGAATGCAGATGCGGATTGGAGAAACTTCCATCGCTCGCATCGGAACTCTGGCTGGATACCAATTGGCTTTTCGAAAATTTACCGACAGCAACAATACCTACGCAACCATTATTCCCAACCCAGGAACTGTCGTTCACGGGGTGGCATACTTGTGCGATGAAATTGCCATCCAAAAACTGGACCGCTTTGAAGGGGTAGCAGAAGGTTGCTATCGCCGCGAGAAAATCGACATCATGACGGAAACCGGTGAGTCGATTTGTTGCTTTGTCTATGTTGGTGATGCGACGCTGGAAGGGGATTCCAAGCCCACCGTCGAATACCTGAATTGGATTTTGACGGGAGCTCAAGAACATGGATTGCCATCGGATTACATCCAATGGATCAAGTTGATTGCTTCTGCCTGATCGAAAAATGGTTATTTTTTCGACCTCTGCGATTCAATTTGATTTCGCCAATGCAGATCATTGAGCCCGAGGCGCTAGCCAAATGGCACTGACTTTGTAGTTTGCGCAAGCAAATTACTGAGCCGCGGGCGCTAGCCGCGTTACGGTTTCCCTGCCAAATACGGTTATCGCGGCTAGCGCCCGCGGTTCATTTCGAACAAAGTGAGTGCCATTGGGCGCTAGCCGAGCCACGCCGCTGGAAATCGGCTTAGCGTCTCAGGCTCAATAAGCTCAAATGCCATTTCAAACGTACAGGTTTCATTTTTTGGGCGACCGGCTTCACTTGGGCAAGTTAAGCTTGCCAACCAAATCCTGAAGGCCACTTAGATTGGCTTCTAACCGAAGCTTCGCGTCTTCATCGGTATGATTCAAGATTCCAATCGGCCCTGCATAACCGGACTCGACAATGGTCTTCAGGACACTTCGGTCCAGATTGCCTTGTCCGATAGGCAATATCTTCTTACCTATTTTGTCGCCGTCAGTTTCAGTTCCATTGAGATTAACCGCAATCAAATACGGGCGCATCAAAGACAGATTGGACGCGAGTTCGTCGAGCTGGTCATGGGCATGGTGAAGATTATAAACGATGCCAACATTGGGCAACTTCAATCGCCGAATCAGCTCCACCTGATTCTTGGGCTCGCCAAACCAACCACCGTGATTGTACAGCCCAACTTGGCAACCTTGCTCGTTCGCTGCAATTGCGATGCTGCGAATTCGTTCTACTTCGGCGACGCAAAATGCTTCTGCTTGCTCCGGATTCATCTTCAAATCCCCACCCCCGGTGACCCACAGTTGCGGCTTCTCGTTGTTTTTGCGAAGCACTTCCAAGATCAATTTTGCTTCGTCGTTCAAACTGGTAGGAAACCACCATGCAAACAACTCAATCTTGTGTTTGCGAAGCGCGAGAATCTCACGCTCAAAAGTGGGAATGTGCTCTGCTCGATAATCGTATGCAAGTCGCGTAAAACCCAGTTGATGCAACATCTCTGCACGCTCCTCCGGGGATCGTTTAGCCGCATCGAATGGAACAATGCACCAAGCTGCTAAATTGGGCTTGGAAAACAAAAAGCTGGCTTGCTCGCTCTCCGATCGCTTTTGCGCAAGGAGATTGGGCGTCAACAATGCGAAAATCAGGAATGTTGCTGGAATCAAGTACTTTGCCATCATCAAAAGGGTCCAATAGCGAGAATGTGAGAGGATTAGATTTCGATAGGAGGTTTGAAGTAGAGAGCATCGATCACTCAAAAGTGGGCTTCCGTTTTTCTTGAAAGGCTTTCAGTCCTTCTAAGCATGCGTCAGTGCTGCAAACGGTTGCAAGCAGTGCCGCTCCACTGCTAAGGTTGGTTAACAAAGATTCACCGATCATTTCGTTCAGCAACCTTTTTGTCATCTGAACCGACTCGGGTGCGCACTCGGACACTTGGCAAGCGATAGCATGTGCTTTCGCCCATATTTGTTCTGGCTGGACTTTGTACTGAACCAAGCCAACGCGATAAGCTTCTTCCGCGTCGAGCGATTCTGTTCCCAGCAGCATCCGGGAGGCAACACCCCCTCCGCAACGAAACGCGAGTAAAGGAGCCACCAAACCCGATATCAACCCATGTTTCGATGCGGATGAAGAAAATACAGACTTCGAACTTGAAACCACCAAATCGCTTGCCATTACTAGCGCCAAGCCCATCCCATGGACCGCACCATCCATGGCTAAAATGATTGGTTTCGGAAAACGCAACATCGTTTCGATCAACTCCAAAAACTCGGACGCGATACATTCCCATTGTTCGAGTGGATCGGCATCTTGTGAAACGTCATACCATTCCTTCAAGTCAACTCCGGAACAAAATGTCGAACCCGAGGCGGTCAGGATGATCGCACGCACTGATTTTTCGCGATGAAAATCCGAAAACGCTTCCGATAGCGAACTAACCATCGCACGCGATAATGCGTTGCGCGATGGCTCATGGTTCAACATGATCGTTCCGCTGGGTGACAGTTTGCTGACCTTAAGCATATTGCAATTTCCTTGATTGAAACGCGAGCGAATTGACGGCTTGGTTAGCTTAACAATTCGGTGACAACACGCGAAGGCTCGACCCCGGTCAGTTTGGAATCCAACCCTTGAAACTTATAGCTGAAACGCATGTGGTCGATACCTAATTGATGAAGCAAGGTCGCATGCAGGTCATGCACAGAAACGCGATTTTCCACTGCATGGTAGCCTAATTCGTCCGTTGCCCCATAGGAGAATCCAGGCTTGAAACCACCGCCGGCAACCCACATGGTAAAGCCGGCTAGATGGTGGTCGCGACCGTTCCCTTGGGCCATCGGCGTTCGACCGAACTCTGAACCAAAAACCACAATCGTGTCTTTCAGCATGTCCCGCTGCTTGAGATCCAACAAAAGAGCAGATACGCCGCGGTCTACTTCGGCAGCCGTTCCCTGGATGTGATCTTTGATGCTTCCATGGTGATCCCAATCGCGATGATAAAGTTGAATGAATCGGACTCCGCGTTCGGCCAATCTTCGTGCCAATAAGCAGTTCGAAGCAAAACTACCGTCGCCACCCTTGGTTCCGTACAGATCAAGCACATGCGCCGGTTCGTTAGCGATATCCATCAATTCGGGGACGCTTGTTTGCATCCGGAACGCCAATTCGTATTGGCTTATTCGCGTTTCGATTTCAGGGTCATGAATGCGTCCGGCTTCGATGCGATTCATAGCAGCAACGGAGTCGATCAGATCTTTTTGTTGTGACATCGAAATACCATTAGGTCGATCCACGTACAGGACCGGACTGCCCGTGCTTCGAAACTCGACCCCTTGAAACTTGCTAGGCAAAAATCCAGAATGCCATTGTCGAGCAGCGATGGGTTGGCTTTGACCAAACTTTCCGGTCGACACCATAACCACAAATCCCGGAAGATTTTGCGACTGTGCCCCCAGACCGTACAGAAGCCAGGAGCCCATGGCGGGTCTCCCTGAATTCATAGAGCCCGTGTTCATGAACGTGTGCGCAGGATCGTGATTGATCGCATCGGTATGCATGGAGCGTATCATGCAAAGATCATCAGCGCATTTGCCGGCTAGCTCGGGCCAGATGTTTGCGATCTCTAGACCCGATTGCCCCCACTTTTGAAATGGATGCTGAGGTGCAAAGCAAGTCAACTTCGCTCCTTGAAGCTGGGCAATCTGCTGCCCCTTGGTCATCGACTCGGGCATGGGCTGACCGTGCAACTCCGTCAGCTTCGGCTTTGGATCAAAGGTGTCTAAGTGACTCATACCACCGGCCATGTACAACCAAATGATGCGCTTGGCCTTGGGGGCATGGTGAAGCTGCTTCAACGAACCGTTCGCGCCGAGCATGTTGGCCAAGTCCGATTCACGTGCAGCCGCACGCTGAATTCCTGGCGGGTTCAACAGACTCGTCAATGCCATGGAACCGACGCTTAATCCTGAACCTCGCAGGAACGATCGACGGCCCACCGAAGAAGGCAACAGCATGATAAATTCCTAGTTACGAGTAATGGTTTCGTGTAGGTTAAGAATGGCTCGCGTGACACCGGTCCAAGCGGCCAGTTCGATTGTGTCGACGTCGTTGCCCTTGAACTCGCCGATGCTAAGAAATCGGTTCGCGGAATCGACATCCGCTCGATATTCTGATCGGCCACCAGCTAGCAACGTTTCCAAGATTCTCACTTCGGCATCGGTGGCATTTCGGCATAATACATCGCGGAATAACGTCTGAATGCGGATTTCGTCCTTCGGCTCGCTCCCTTTCAGCACCTGATAGGCCATCGCTCGTGCGGCTTCAATAAAGATCGGATCGTTGAGCAAGACCAAAGCTTGAAGCGGGGTATTGGACCGAGTCCTTTCTGCAATACACTCTTCCCGCCCCGGAGCGTCAAAGGCCAAGAGCGAAGGATGCAGGTACTGCCGCTGCCAATGCGTGTACAGACCTCGACGATAAAGCTGATCCCCTTTTCCATTTTCCCACTGACGCTGTGGGAAGTTCAAATAGTCCCAATAGCCCTTAGGTTGGTATGGTTTTCCAACGTCATGGCCAATTGCTTGAGCCAACAGACCGGAGGTTGCAAGTGCATTGTCGCGAACAAATTCGGCATCCAATCGCCATCGTGATTGATGCGAAAGCCACTTGTTGTATGGATCGGATTCTCTGGCTGCTTGGCTTGGTTCGGACGATTGTTTATAAGTTTCGGAGATCACCATCTGCTTGACGATGTGCTTTACGTCCCAACCTGAATTCATAAATTCGAGCGCCAGAAAATCGAGCAATGCCAAATGAGTGGGCCACTCGCCCTGAGCCCCTAAGTCATCGAGCCTTCTCGAAATTCCACTGCCGTAGAACAGCTTCCAAAGTCGATTCACTGCCACCCGTGAGGTCAAAGGGTTGTCCCGGGAAACGATCCATTTGGCTAAGTCCATACGAGTAAGTCGGCCTGACGATTCCGGATTCTTCCCCAGCGCCGATGGAATCGCAGGCTCCACAACTTCCCCCGATTCATCCATCCAATTGCCTCGCGATAATACTCGAATCGTCCGCGGTTCGACTCGTTTGGTAATCAAGGTCCGTGGGATCAATTGATTCAATTCGGTAAGCTGCGTGGTTAGCCTCGCGAGCTCATCCCGGTCTTTTTGTAGCTCCGGCGCGATCTTGCGGAAATAGGCACCAAGGGTTTCGGTCTGACCCGGCGATCGATCCGTTTCGGAAACGGAAAGGATGGATTCAATTTCTGGAGGAACGGCGCTGGTCAACGAAATAGGCTGCTTTGTTTTCGCAACGCTGATTCGAAATCGCCCTAAGGTGTGCTTAGGGTTATCCAAGTTCTGCTTCAGAACCAGCTTCATCTTGCGATCTTTTCGATCCGTGGCGTCGTTGGCAAGTTCAAAAATCGCGTAGTTGGGTTTCCCTGCTTGTTCCATAATTGCCCAACCCCACTTCGCACCTTTCACATCGCGATCAAAGGCGCCCGCAACCGACCACTTGCCGTACGGATTTCCGTCGGCTGCTCCGGTTTGTTCGTAGCTTGCAACCGCATTTTGAATCGGAATCGCCTGAGCGGTTGGATCTGTGCTGGATTGATTGGGACCTTCAGAAAGCCAATACGCTTCCAATTCAGTCAAAACGAAATTACCATTTCCCGCTCGACCAGGCCCTTGGTTCGGGAATGAGCTATCGGGCAAGACTTCAATGCGGATCGCGGAAATTTCAGCCGGAAGTTCTTGAAAGACAAGGGAGTACTCGTCGGTATCGGGATTGTTCCCGCTGACTAAAATCGAACCATCATCCAGTGTGGTTAGCAAAGCACCTTGGCTTGAACGCGAATCTGTCGGTCGCAGCGTTGTCCATTTTTCCATGCCGGACTCCCACGCCTTCTGCGATTGCGAGAGCTGTTCACTCGGTGTAGCCAGGAGCTTTTTGATGGCTTCCATTCGGGTCGTCAAATCTTCTACTTGCTGCTTTTGAGTCATCGTCGGGACAGCGATGTCCGGTCCCCACGGTTCAATCTTGCTACCCGCGTCGTAGACTCCCTTCTCTTGGATGTCTGCAAAGAAAGCTTCCAGTTGATAAAAGTCCTTCGCTCGGAAAGGATCAAACTTATGATCGTGGCATTCGCAGCAACCGAAGGTAACTCCAAGCCACGCTCCACTAACATTGCGAACACGTTCCGAGATGTATTTGGACAAATACTCTTTAGACTGAGCTCCCCCTTCGGCACTCATCATCCCCAACCGATTGTAGCCCGAAGCAATTTGATTTTCCAAAGTTGCGTTTTCCATTAAGTCCCCAGCCAGTTGCTCCATCGTGAACTGATCAAAGGGCTTGTTGTTATTAAAAGAATGGACAACATAGTCACGAAAGGGAGTTACCGAAACGACCTGATCGCCATGGTATCC
The DNA here is from genome assembly GCA_044359895.1 of Pirellula sp. Classification (GTDB taxonomy): domain Bacteria; phylum Planctomycetota; class Planctomycetia; order Pirellulales; family Pirellulaceae; genus JBKCUI01. The sequence continues at coordinate 1,678 of JBIKLJ010000213.1, read as the reverse complement.
TACACTGTCTGCATACCTGACCAAATCAAGCCACCATACCGCGAGTCTCTCTCCAAATTGTGGCGAATCGATCAGCTCTTGAACCAGTCGTTCGTAGTTCGCGTCGCTTGGGTCTTGCACAAGCCGCTCCACAAAGTCCGCTTTCGCAGGAAGCCCTGTCAGGTCAAACGCGACGCGACGAGCCAATGTCCTTGGATCCGCGATCGCAGACGGAGTCAAACCAGCTTGTGGCAACGCAGCCCTGACGTACGCATCGATAGACGCAGCTGCCGATCGTTCGATTGGCTTTCCATCTGTTGCCGATGGGGGCGTTAGACGAATGGGCTGAAATGCCCAATGCCCTTCAAAGGTTGCCCCTTGCTCTATCCATTTGCGCAGCAGTTGCCTCTCATACGGGCTGACTTCTTTTGCAAAAGCCGGCGGAGGCATTTGAATCTCCGCTTCCGTCGATTCAATACGGCGAATCATCTCGCTTTCGCTCGGATTGCCCGAAATCACAGGACCGGGCTTGTCGCTATTCCCATGAAGCCCTTCTTGAGTGTCAAACCGAACATCCGCTTCTCGAGTGTTCTTGTCGGGCCCATGACAAGCAAAGCATCTGTCGGACAGAATCGGACGAATATCGCGATTGAATTCGACTTTGTCTGGCAACGCCTTGGAATCATCCGAATGACCAAAACTCGTATGAAGCAGCAGGCTAAAGCCGCAAGCCAAGGGAAACAACCGCGCAATGAAAGTCCTCATGATGGCATCCATTCAATTTTGTTAGCGATCCAAGAATTTGATGCAAGCAGGCGAGGGCGCATTGATCGAGAATCCAGTAGGGTCCAACGTGCCATTCTTCGAATCGACGCGGAAAGAAAAAATAGTATTGCTGTCCTGGTTCTCTGCCAAAAGAAACGTGCCGTTGGGCGAGAGTCGGAAATTGCGAGGTGTCTTCCCTTGCGTTGATGCATACCCCGTGGAGATTAACTTGCCAGTCGTCTGGTCCACTTGGAAACTCGCAATGGTGTGATGTCCACGGTTGCTACCGTACACAAATCGCCCACTTGGATGAACCAAAACTTCGGCGGTCGAAAAATTATCCCCTTTCGCATCCGCTGGAAGGGTGCTAATCGTCTGCAGTTCGGTAAGCTTGCCCTGGGCACCATCCCATGCGGCAACGGTCATCGTCATGTTCAATTCATTGATAATGTAGACCCATTTGCCGTTGGGATGGAAAGAAAGATGTCGAGGTCCACTCCCAGGTGCCAAAGAGAATGCTCCATTTTTGGCAGGAACAATAACCCCCTTGGCTGCGTCGAGCTCATAAACAAAGACTTTGTCCAACCCCAAGTCGGCGACCAAAAGAAATCGATTGTTGGGCTCCCAAACCACGCAATGCGCGTGTGCTTCTTTTTGTCTCGATTGATTTGGTCCTTCTGCACCACTGTGGTCGATCTTGATTGCAACGGGTTGCACCGAACCGTTTTCCGCGACTGGGAACAAGCAGACAGAACCGCTGGTGTAATTCGCGACTGCTAAGAATTTTCCCGAAGCATCTACGGCAACATGGCACGATGCATCGCCATCGATGGCCTGCGAATTGATCCGAGTCAATTTAGGGAGCCCGCTTGGTGAGTCGCCGGTTCGCTCGACATTGTACGCAGCAACCATCGAGGGATTCTTAGGATCCTTC
>JBIKLJ010000212.1:0-8243 GCA_044359895.1 Pirellula sp. | reverse complement strand
GATTTGCGAACCGACGCACGCGGCGTTTACAGTGTCTATTCCGACTTTAATTACATCAATAAAGATCAGTCTGCGGCGGAGAAGATAGCGTTCGAGTTGACGTCATCTTCGCAGATATACTCGTTTGGGGAATCGAATGAGTTTGTAGATGCGACGTCTCCTGTTCCTGGAAAACGAGTCCTGCGAGACGCTGGAAGGTTCTCGAGGCTAAGTAACTTCGAACCGAGTGATGCTTCCAGTTCGCTTGTTGCCTACGACACTCGTTTCGTTGCTCAGAAGCTTGGGGTTGTCGACGTTTTTCAAACTCTGTCTAACTCTGCCAGCAGTCGTTTGGGTATTTCAGTGTTGGGTGGAAACGGGCAGTATCTGCCTTCAGAAAAAGTGGTTTTACCTGCCGGCAAGATTACGATTCACGAAGGGGTGGGCGTACTATCCTCAACGTCCCATTGGGCAAGCCCTTCTTCACCGACCAAGTCCAATTTTGTGGTAGACGCTTTAAAGTCCGGTTTCGTGGATGCTTGGGTGGACTTTAATCGCGACGGTGACTGGCAAGATCCAACGGATCGCGTTCTGAGTCGAATTGCCGTCACCGCGGGCAAGAACATCATTCCATTCACCGTGCCCTCTGGCATGTCACTAGGTAGCATGAATGCGAGATTCCTTTTGACTCAAGATGGGGCCGACACAGCGACTGATATACTGGCGTCGGGGGAATTCAGCAATGACCTGTCGATCACCTTGGAAGGAGGAAGCTTAGCATCACCCACCCTCCGAGTGGATGAACTTGGTGCTCATGAAATCACCATAGCCAATGGACTTGTTGTCATCAAAGTGGCTGGTTCCATCGTTTGGAGTGTTCCCGCGAACGAGCTGAGTAAGCTAACAAGCGTCAATCGGAGTGGTGAAGTTGTCGCGGAGCTTCGTGATTTCTCGAGCGCTTTTCCAGGAGCCATCCTCTACAACCAGGCCAATTCCACGGTGGAACTGAAGGTCTCTACAGAGAACCTGAACTTAGTTACCTACGGAACAGAAAACTTAGTTGGGGTTCAGACCATCGACCTTCGGCAAACGGGTTCGAACGTTCTGGTTGTGCAACCAGAACAGGTTGCTGAACTGAATTCTGAGAAGCGATTGCAAGTGATCTTGAACCAAGACGACTCGCTGTCAACCAGCAGTTCCTGGGCGGCACAAGCTGGCCGTATTGAGAATGGCGTTTGGGTACAGCCTTACACCAGCGTTAATCTGGTAACCGGCGTCGTGAAGACTTTAGAAGTTGTCAGTGAAAGACCGTGGCGGAATGAAGTCTTGCGGTTGGATTCGGATGGGGATCGGTCTATTTCCCCGTTGGATGTTCTGTTGTTAATCAATGGGGTCAACACGGCCATTTTCCCAGGCGGGCGATTGCCAGCTAGGACGCCTACGAATGGGTCAGGTTTCTACGACACGGATGGAGATGATTTTTTGGGCCCCTTGGATGTTCTTCAAGTCATCAATCACGTCAATCTGACGCGAAATGGGGAAGGGGAGCAATCGAAAGCAAACGATATGTTCTTCTCGGTACTGGGGGGGCTTGTGGATGCGGAGGAATGGTTGGCACGTCGACATGGTCGGAACCAACCAAGGATGTAAAAGTAACGGTCTGGGTGGCTTGTTCAGTCGATCACGAATCAAATCGGCGAATAGCTGATCATCGTTTGGTACAATCCGACGAAATTCGTTATCACACAAAAACGGAACGTCCTTTTGGGGGTCACTCCACTTTAGACGTTTGAAACGTCACCATGAACGGTTCCGGCCATCTTCTCGCCTTTCGGCAATTCGGCCAGTAACAGTTCCATTTCCGTCGAGTCCATCTCGGCGGGGCACCCAACTGACTGCTACCATGCCCACCACCGGCTTGCTTCGCTTCCGTCGAGTTTATCTCGGCGGAGCGAACAACTGAAAGCTACAAGCTGTAGGAACTAAATCGCGTAGCCGAATCCTGGCATTCCGTTGGAATCTAAGCCTGTAGCAGGCGGTTCGCATTGACTCATTGAAAGCGCTACCGAACGATTGTTGTTGCCTCATTAGGATGTTACCCAATCGCGGAGTCTCGCCATGGAAATGCAAGCAAAAGCCGAATTGGTCGGAATAGTTCGTGAACGATATCTTTGCGCAAGTAGAAAGGACAAGTCTCGAATTCTTGACGAGTTCGTAGCGGTAACTGGAAACCATCGGAAGCATGCCGTGCGACTGCTATCGAAGCCTATCCTAAACTCTGTTCCACACGCGGGGTTTGTTGGCCGGAAGATCTACCACGATGCGGTCAGGGAAGTCATTGGGAATGCAAAAAGGTGTCAGGAACCGTTTCGTCTTTTCTTTGCGTTTGCACGATTAAGCACCTGATAAATCAAACCACCAACTGCCGTTCGCTTTGCCCTTCCCATAACCAGCACGAACAGCAAACTTCAACTCAAATGTCAACAAACGGTTCCTGACACCTTATTTCGATCCGTGACACCTTATTTCGATCCGAAACCTTATTTCGATCCAATCAACAGCCAGCGACCATCGAGCTTCGGCTAGTCGATATTCGAGTGGAAGAAGCTGGCTTTCGGACTAAATCCTTTACCGTCGCTACAACGATCATCGATCACAAACTCTATCCATTAGCCTGGATCGGAGCTATCTATCGGAATCGATGGCTAGTCGAATTGGATATTCGGTCGATGAAATGTTCATTGGGGCTGGATGTACTTCGCGCGAAAACACCGGAGATGGTTCGAACAGAGTTGTGGTCATGTTTGCTTGCGTACAATCTGATTCGGCTGAAAATGCTGCAATCATCGATTGCCAGCGGTCGCGATCCTCGCAGCATGAGCTTCACGACAACGATGCAACTGCTAGGCACGAACTGGTTGCTCGGTGCGGTAATCGGCGTCACAGACATTCTGGCCCAGCTAGGACAGGAAGCTTCCAGCAGTGAGCGCGTCGGGCACCGACCAGATCGCATCGAACCTCGTGCGAACAAACGCCGCCCCAAAGTATTAGCGTTGATGACCAAGCCAAGACGCGACTATCATGCTGAGCTGGGAGTTGCTGTTTGAACTTAAGTCCTTTCATAGCAACCGACAGTGCCATTCGTTCCTGACACCTTTTCTTCTTCTGACACCTTTTCTTCTTCTCTTCCTTTGTGTCTTCGTGTCTTTGTGTGAGATTTTCCGGTGCGTGTAGACACTTTCGAGTAAACCTGGACTGAGAGCAATATGCAGTTTGACCGCAGCATCGACTACATCTTTGGCGATCTGTTCCAATTCTTGAGGGATTGGGGTGCGCATTTTCTAGTTCTCGCACGAAGTAACAAAGGCACGAAGTGGGCAAATTCAACATATGCTGAAACAAGTTTCGAACCAAGGGTTTTGTGATGGTCTTAACGAGTTCTTCCTTTGTGTCTTCGTGCCTTTGTGAGAGCGATCTGACGATCGCGTCTAAATCGCCTTGAACTGGGCTAGACGTTTCAAAGGACCTCAAAGGGACACAGGATTTGTTCAGGTCAACGCACGAATTCAAATTGCAACTACCCACCCGAATAAATATTGTGTCCCCTTTTGTCCTTGTGTCCCCTTTTGTCCCCCCGAGCAAAAGTGTCTCGCACGGAGTCACAAAGGCACGAAGCTCAATTGGCAATGAAGCTGAAAAGAGAATCGAATCAGCGAATAGCTGATCCTCATTTGGTACAATCCGATGAAATGCGTTACGTCTTCAACACATCCAACTAACAAGAATCATGACAAGTTCTCTTCCGGCCCGATCTGCCTTGGCTTTGTTTGCACATCCAGACGACATTGAATTCGTGGCTGCTGGAACGCTGCTCCATTTGAAAGATTTGGGATGGGAATTGCATTACTGTAACGTGGCCAACGGTTGCTGCGGCTCTACCACGACCGATCGGCAGCAAACCGCGGCGATTCGATTGAAGGAATCGCAGCGGTCGGCTGACCTATTAGGAGCGTCGTTCTATCCACCGATTTGCGACGACTTGGATATTTTTTACAACGCATCGAATCTCGCAAGAATTGCAGCCGTAGTGCGCCAGGCGAAACCGGCTCTGATTCTGACTCATGCGCCAGTTGATTACATGGAGGACCATATGCAAACGTGTCGGTTGGCTGTAACCGCCGCCTTTGCCAAGGGAATTCCTAATTTCGAAACGATACCGCAGGTGGATGCCTATGATGGGGAAGTTGCCATTTATCATGCTCAGCCGCATGGCAACCGAACCCCCATGAATGAATTGGTGATTCCCCAGTTTGCGGTCAACATTGATGCCGTACTTGACCGAAAGCTACAAATGTTGCAGTGCCATGAATCGCAGCAAGGTTGGTTGCAAACGACTCAGAAGATGAATTCTTACTTGCAAACGATGTTGGATCTTGGACGCGAAACTGCCTCCCTGGCAAAACTGCCTTGCCAGCATGCGGAAGGCTGGCATCGACATTTGCACCTTGGGTTTAGCGGTCCGGGTTTCGATCCGCTTGCGGAGGCCCTTTTGAACCATAATCCGAATGGAATCAAATAGCTCTTGGCAACACCTCGAAAGAACTCGGCTTGAGTCCATGACATGATACCGCAAGTGGCTACAATGAAGAGAGTGAAAAAGGTCTTTGGAGTTATAGGACTGGAACGAGAGTGCTCAAATCTATCCCTTTGTTGTCTGAATGCTGGTTGCGGATGCTGTTTTGTTTGGCAATGCTTTGCGTCGCGATTCTAGATTGCGGCATTGGCTTTTGCGATGACCAGACAAAATCGTCCGAGGATCAAGCGCAGATTTGGCTCGAAGGTCTTGTTGGTCCAAGTTACCGCCTGAGGCGAGAGTCGTTTTTAAAGCTGTGCGATCGGTCCGTTGATATTGATGGTTGGCTGGCAAAAGAGTCTCGGAATCCGGATGCTTATCGAGCGTCGGTGGCGAGGTGGTTGATCCGGCTTCGAAAATCGAATGGCACCCCTGCCGAACGAGTGATGCTGCTGAACGATCTTGAATCACTTCGGCAGCTTGATACAAGTGTTCTGGAGCGGTACGTTTCGGAGGGAAAGTGGGATGCCATGATCGAGTTGGTCGGCCTGTTGGACTCGGCCACACGCCGGGAGCTGATGGCGGAAACCAATCGCGAGAGAATCATCGCGAAGGCTTGGGAGACGGAAAATGAGGTTTACGTCCCGCGTTTTCTCGATCTTGTTTTAGAGCCTGCTGAGCGGGCTTACGTCAATCAATGGTGGTCGAAACTTGGCCTGACTCAAGATTGGCATGTCAACGACCAAAGCAATTTGCCCAGCGCCAAGATTGCCTTGCTGGAATCGGAAGGGAAGATCGATGAAGCGATCGACCTCGCCAAAAAGAAAAGCATTCTCAATCAAGTCGAACGGCTGCTGATCCGATCCAACCGGTGGGATTCTTGGCTGACGCTGGATACCCGACGCATTCCTATTGTGGGCTCTCAGAATTTGGTCCAACAAAGAGTGGGTGTCATGATCATGCTTGGCCGTCTAGAAGAGGCACAAAAGGCGTTCATCGACGAGAGCGAAAAACGGAGCAATCCCAAGCTTGCTTCGGGGGACGCTTTGCTAGCTCGAGCTTTAGGAGACGATACCAGTTATGAACTCTATTTGAAGTCTCTTCCGGAGTACGAAGAGTTTGCGGTTCGACGGAGCGCTCAACAGACACGACAGGCATTTGCCGCAATCGGTCTGGAGGATCTTTCTCCGGATTCGGTCTCGCAGTGGATTGAATCCGAGCGTTTTACCAGTGTTCGACCTTCGCTGGATAGCGAGCCCGCGGACCCCGCAGCCGAAGCGATTCGAAATCTAACGGAGGTTTCCGATTTTCTTTTCCAGTTGGGGCTCATTGAGCAAGGTAACTTGGTTCAGAAGCGAATTTGCGATGAATTGATGCAGAAAGAACAGATGGAGGGCTTCGCAGCCTGGGCCCCTTTTCTGAGCCGAATGGCAATGCTCAATGATCGTCAAAAAGCGACACGTCTGTGGACAGAATTCTTGGTGCGAAGTTCGTATGGTCCACAGCCTGCCTATGAACCTGTCTTGGTAAAAGAAGATTCCGAAACAGCGGACGCATTTCAAACTTTGTATCCATTAGCACCGGCTGCGATCCGCGGGTTGTTTGAGTCACTTGGGCCCGAAGGTTCTCAAGATGCGTCTCAATCTGCCGAGGAGGAACTGGTAATTCAGCAAAAGGTTCAAAAGCTTGAAGACCTTTATGCAGGGCGCCTTCCCGCCGAGTGGAAAGATCCGCAGAAATTGGAGTCACTTGTTCGAGCCACCTTAACTCGCGCTCAGTCTAGAGCAGAGCCCATGTTTGAACTTTCATTGCAGTTAGCGGAATTGTTGGATACGGTCGGTGAGACACAATTGGCCTTAGAAACGATCGGCCTGAATCCTTACGGCAAACAAGTCGTACTGGCGAAAGCCAAATACTTAGCTCGATTGGGCATGCACGGGCTTGCCGCCGATGTGTTGCTTCAAGAGTTTCGCCAAGACGCTACGGATATTAGTCTGTTTTTGCAATGTTCAGAACAACTGGAACGTGCAGGTCGCTTTAGCGAGCTAGATCGTGTTCGAGCACAAGCTTTGTCGTCCGTAGAGAACAAACGTCGCGACATGTCGGACCAATCGATTTACACCGCGCCCGTGCGCCGCGAAGTGCAAGTGATCTTGGAACAGGCTTGGCTACGCAGCGACGACCCGGATATCGGATGGGTCTTGCAATCGCAGTACCGTTCGGCAGCCAAAGATGACGATAGCTTGACCGAGAAATCAGCAGACCTTGCTAGGATCAAAACGCTAGAACGCATCAAATACATTTGGCCAAGCGGCCGCGCTGACTTTCTGCGGCTTCAATTCATATTCATGCAATGTATGGATTCCTTGATTGTGGAAGCGATTGAGAACAAAAATGTTGAATTAGCGGAAGCGCTGATACGCGTAGCCCACCGGTGCGTGCCAACGGATATCGAATTCCCGATTTTGTTTGTTCCGAAGGCTGACAAGTATCTAGGTTCGGAAATCGCCGACCGTTGGTTCAACCTGTTTTACGAACCGATGCTACGCCATCTCGAAGAATTCCCAGACGATCATTTGGTTGGCAATAACACCGCTTGGCTTGCCGCTTCTTGCAATCGCAATCTGGAAAAAGCAAAGCAGCTTTCCGAAAAGGTGACGGCGAGCGAGCCGACATCAACTTATTTGGATACGCTTGCCGAAGTAGAGTATCGACTTGGCAACGCGGACCGAGCAATTGAGTTATCGGAACGATGCCGAATCTTAGAACCGAAATCTCAACATCATCGTGATCAGTTGAAACGCTTCCACGAGCGTCATCCGTGAGAAGGCTTTCGACGCCAGTTGGCTTAAAAATTACTGGCGTTTAACAACTAAACACAGAGGCGATCTCTAGAATTTGCGTTTTTAGAAACGCGGAGCTTTGACCAGCCGCGAACGAGTTCGTTCAAGGTTTCTGCGTTCTGTTTTTTCGACTACACTAGGAGGGTCATGATACGATCCTTTGCTATAATCCGGTCGAATCCCCCCCTCCCTTCATCCTACCTCTCAAAGTGGACGAGATTCTCATGCGGCGATCTTTTTTTGCTGGCCTATTTCGCACCTGTCTCCTTTTTGGATCTTTGGTTTGCATGACGAGTCCATCGACTTTGTTAGCACAGACTTTTTTCATAGGCGGCTATGGACCTGGGGTTTTCGGTAGCACGCTCAGTGACGACGGCAAGATGACCGAGCCCAAGTTATTGGCAGAACAAGGTCTACCAGCCTTCTTTGCGTTTCATCCCAAATTGAATGTTTTGTATGTGGTAACAGAAAGCTCCAGGAAGGATCCTAAGAATCCCTCGATGGTTGCTGCGTACAATGTCGAGCGAACCGGCGACGCACCAAGCGGGCTCCCTAAATTGACTCGGATCAATTCGCAGGCCATCGATGGCGATGCATCGTGCCATGTTGCCGTCGATGCTTCGGGAAAATTCTTGGCAGTCGCGAATTACACCAGCGGTTCTGTCTGCTTGTTCCCAGTCGCGGAAAACGGTTCGGTGCAACCCGTTGCAATCAAGATCGACCACAGTGGTAAAGAAGGACCAAATCAATCGAGACAAAAAGAAGCACACGCGCATTGCGTGGTTTGGGAGCCCAACAATCGATTTCTTTTGGTCGCCGACTTGGGGTTGGACAAAGTCTTTGTTTAT
>JBIKLJ010000211.1:0-8250 GCA_044359895.1 Pirellula sp. | reverse complement strand
TCGAAGTGAACCGTCATGGTTTGACGAAGGCGATTGGAAAGGGGCAAGCGGCTTTGATGATTCGGTTTGCTGGCCATGCAGAAATTGCAACGTTCGTCGTGCCGTTTTCGGCTGAGGCGAATTTAGCTAATTGGCAGGCACAGAACTACATCGACGAACATGCTGCAACCAAGTTTCGCGAACTGGGTTTGAGTCCGTCGGGATTGTGCGACGATTCTACGTTTTTGCGTCGCGCTTATTTGGATGCCATCGGTACGCTTCCAACGATCGATGAAGCGAAAGCGTTTTTGGAATCGACACAGCCCGATAAGCGAGCGTTGCTGATTGACCGTTTGTTAGGGTTTACCACAGATCCCGCTGCAGCCAAACATACGGATGCTTACGCTGCATTCTGGAGCTTAAAGTGGGCGGATTTAATTCGCAACAATAGCACCGTGGTCGGTGAAAGTGGCATGTGGGCCATGCACAATTGGCTTCGTGAAGTGTTTCGAACCAACAAGCCCATGGATCAATTTGTTCAAGAGTTAGTGACGGCTAAGGGCTCGATCTTTTCCAACGGGCCTGCCAACTACTATCGAATTGCGAGCAACCCGCCCGATCTAGCCGAATCGACCGCTCAACTGTTTATGGGGACGCGACTGCAATGCGCAAAGTGTCATCACCATCCCTATGAAAGATACAGTCAATCGGATTACTACGGCTTCGCTGCTTTTTTTGCTCGAGTAGGTAACAAAGGGAGTGCGGAATTTGGAGTTTTTGGCGGAGAAGTGGTGGTTACGGTAAATTCCGGAGGCGAGGTCACACACCCGAAGACAGGTGCCGTCATGAAGCCAACCCCATTGTTCGCAGAGCCTGTCGATGATCCGCAAGATCGGCGTGTTGCATTGTCCAAGTGGTTGACGAGCACCGACAACGATCTGTTTGCCCGCAATCTAGTCAATCGCTACGTTGGCTATTTGTTGGGGCGCGGACTTGTTGACCCGATCGATGATCTTCGTTCCACGAATCCTCCGTCCAACGTCGCTTTGATGGACGCGATGGTCGCCGATTTTCGGACTAGCAAGTTTAATGTGAAGCATCTGATGCGATCGATCATGAATTCTCGACTGTACCAACTCGATTCCCAACCGACGTCTGAGAATGTGACGGACGGACGATTTTACAGTCACTACAAAGTGAAAAGGTTGGGGGCAGAAACACTTTTGGATGGCATCGATTACGCAACCGGGGTTTTGACCAAGCACCCGAGTTTGCCGCTGGGAACACGAGCGATCGAGCTTCCAGACGCCAACACCACTAATCCTTTTCTGATGGTGTTTGGGAAGCCAAAGCGGGCTTCGGTTTGCGAATGCGAGCGATCTCCCGATGAGAATCTTGCTCAGGCTTTGCACGTTCTCAATGGTGATATCTTGGCTGGTAAGCTCGCGGACGCAAACGGTCGGGTTGCAAAGCTCGTTGCGACCACGGTGCCTGACGAGGCGAAAATTCAAGAACTGTATCTTTCGACGTTGTGCCGCCATCCTTCACGTGAAGAATTGGAGACGGCGCAAGGCTTAGTCGCTTCAAGCCCCTCCCCCACCGATGCGTACCAGGACCTGCTATGGGCCCTGATCAATTCCAAACAGTTTCTGTTCGTGCATTAATTATGATTCCATCGCATGCAATGACTTGCTTTCTAGGTCGCGCTTCACGGTGCTTTTCGGCTGGACGTTATTTTCTAGCAATGGTGCTGTCTGCCATGTGTTTGCCGACATGTCTTCATGCCCAGACCAACAACTCGTATCCGATGCTGATGAGCTTGAAGCCAACCGCAGCTCAGATTGGGCATTCGACGGAACATGAACTCAATGCACGATACAATTTGGCGGGCGCGACTCAAGTTTTAGTAACGGGTGAAGGGGTAACGGGCGAGATCGTTCCCAATGAGCAAGAGAAACCCGAAGATCGCACCAAAAAAGATGTGATGGGTTCCAAGTGCAAGTTGAGATTCACTGTGTCGCCAAGCGCGACACCAGGTGTACGTGATTTTCGTGTGATGACTCCGCATGGCGTAAGCACTTTGGGGCAACTGGTTGTGGCTCGCGATCCCATTGTTTCCGAAACGGCAGAGAACGACACAGCCGACAAGGCACAGCAGGTCTCACTCCCATCCACTTTGTGCGGAACGATCGAGAAGGCAGAGGATGTGGATTGGTATCGGTTTACTGTTGAGGCGGGAGCCAACCTGACGTTCCATGTCCGGTCGCAGAGACTTGAGAATCGATTGCACGATATGCAAGCTCGCGTGGATCCGATGATCACTTTGCGTACAGCTCAGGGGGCAACGGTGGCTGCCAGCGACAATCATTACGCTGGTGACCCATTGCTGAACTATACGTTCGCTCAAGCTGGCGATTATTTACTCGAGGTACGCGATGTTCGTTATCAGGGGAACGTCGACTGGACCTATGCTATCGAAGTGAATGGACGCCCTTTTGTCACTCAAGTCTTTCCGCCAGTGGCGATCCAAGGCGCTACCCGCAATGTGACCGCGATTGGCTTTCATTTGGCTCCCGACGCTCAGGTTGCGTTGGCTGAGGCTCAAGCAGGGAGATTTATTGCATCGGTTGCTTCCAGTTGGAACGAACTGCCGACGAACGAATTTTTTGTTTTCAACATGGGGCTTGACCCTCAATGGAAGATGGTGACGGAACAGAATGTTGCCCCGGCAACATCCACTGCAGCCGATGGAAGTACGGTTGCTGCCGTGGGCACGCCAACGCCGTTTTCCTTTCCAGCTGTGCTGGCGGGGCAAATCCAAAGGCCAGGCGAAGTCGATCGATTTGTTTTCGATGCCAAAGCGCAAGAGAAGTTTACTTTGGAAGTGTTTGCGAGAAGGCTCCAGTCGGATCTCGATCCCAAGATCCGGATCACCAACGAACAGGGGGCACTTATCTCGGAAGCAGATGACGCGACATACCACCGGGTGATTAGCGCTGATTCTCTTTTGGAAAACTGGACTGCACCTGCGGATGGGAAGTACATTTTGGAAGTACTGGATTTGCATCAGCGTGGTGGTTCTTCGTTCACCTATTTGGTTCAAGTCGAGCGTGCCGAACCTCATTTTTTGATCGAGGTGGATACCGATAAGACTCTTCTTGCCCCAGGAATGGGGGGCGTCATCTACGTTCGGGCTCTTCGCAAGAATGGATTTGCGGGGGAGATCCAATTAGAAGTTGAAGGGTTGCCGCCAGGGGTGTCGGCCATTCCGGGGCGCATTCCTCCCGAACTGAGCGATGGGATTGTTCATTTGAAAGCTGCTCCGGAAGCAGCGTTCGGGGCGACCAACCTGCGGATCGTCGGACGATCCACGGTTGCGACAGCAGGAAAGGAACCCGTTCCGATCATTGCGGAAGGAACGGTTTTGCAGGAATATTATTCTCCCGGTGGTGGGCGTGGCAATTACCCTGTCGAGATGCATACCCTTTCGATCGCGGAACCGGGCGATGTGCGGAACATCAAACTTAGCAATACAGACATTGAACTGCGTCCGGGGGAATCGCAACGGATCGAAGTTGAGATTGAACGTGCGGCGGACTTCAACGGAAATGTGACTCTGGACATGATATACCAGCACTTGGAGCAACCGTATGGAAACAGTCTTCCCAAAGGGGTGACGGTCGACATTGCCAACAGCAAGACTCTGCTGACATCGGCTGACACGAAAGGATACATTACTTTAAAGGCTGCCGCGGATGCGCCCGCAATCGTGCAGCAGTTAGCCCCGATCAACGTTCACGTTTCGATCAATTTCGTGATGAAGCATACGTTCTGCAACAGTCCTATCAAGATCACGGTTATCCGATAAGACACAATGGAGTCGCAATCCCTTGGGAGTCAATTTGCCAAGGCACCCAAGCCAAGGCTAGTAACTTGACTTTGGTGTCTGCTTTACGAATGGGAATGTCGATGGACTCCAAGACGAGATTTTCAGCGGAGAACTGGCTTGAAACAGCGTCGACTTCTTCCTGGCACTGACGTTCCAATTCATCTCTGGTGGCTACCAGTTCCTCATAGGTCTCTTGAGCGCGCATGACATTTCCTTGTTGCGTCGTTGCTTTCCCCAAACCCTTTACGGCGGTGGCAGCTTTGGAAACGTTTCCTTTGGTTGCGATCTTGTTTCCAAGCAATGCACCTAAGATTGTGGTGCCGATATTGAAAATGCCTTCCATTTGTTTGGACTTGGCTTGCTCTTTTTCTTTGTCCAGACGCTGCTGTGCGGTCAAGATGCGACTTTGCAGGGTGCGTATCTTATCAGAGTACTTCGTCTTGAGTTTCTCGACAGCTGCATCGCGTGCTTCTTTGGCGGAATGCGCTAGTTCGATCCGGGCATCGGTTTCGCTTACCCCAGGTGCAGTTGTTTGCTTGATTGCTTTGCTCGTATAGACAGCGCATTGGACGTGTCGAAAGAAGTGTTCTTTGATTTCCTTTTCCCAAGTTGCATAATTCTTGACCGATGAAAGTTCGGCAGGAAGTTCCGCAAAGGTGTAGCCGTCTTCGGGCTGAGGGCTTAGCTGCAATGCATCAGGTTCGATCGTTTCCGACGCTTCCCACAAAGGATCCGGAACTTCTTCTTGAACATGTACCATCAGTTGAACGTCTTGCCAGTAGTCAATCGCCACGGTCGTCTTGACAAAATGAATACTGGATTGGGCAAGGATGGCAGGTCGATACACCACTCGGCTTTTGGACGAGGAGATTTTGGTTGGGACTAGGAATTTTTCTACGACCCCATTAGGAAGGATGGGCCGCGAGCCTGATTCCACTTTGGAACCGGTCGAAGACGATGCGGACACTCGACCGGTTGCTGAGGATGCTTGTTGCTTCTTCTTGGGAGCCATCAGCTTGGAAATTTGGTCGCGCGACAAGGGCCCTCGCAAGAAAGACATGGCCCATCGGGACTGAAATATCGTAGGGCCATCGTCATGAACATTGTTCATCAGGAAAACACGATTGCCCAAAGCCGACAAAGATCTTTCCATCGCGGGGCGATTGAAAGCAGTTCCTTGTTGCATCGATGCACCTTCGAGACCATCCAGAACTCGGTCCTTATCGCGCTGTGTCTGCAGGCGTCCAAGAAACCAGGTTCCCATGTTGGAAAGACCTTTGTAGTCAAGGTCGACTGGGTTCTGAGTTGCCAAGACAATACCAAGTCCAAAGGCTCGGGCCTGTTTCAGCAGAGTCAGCATGGGAGGCTTGGACGGTGGTTTTGCGGAGGGTGGAAAGTATCCATACACTTCATCCATGTAAAACAAAGCACGCAGAGAGCCGGTTCCCGGTTGAGCTCGCATCCAAGACAGGAGCTCTCCCAGCAGAATGGTCACAAAGAACATCCGCTCCGAGTCATTCAAATGCGCGATCGAGATGATCGATAATCGTGGCTTTCCTTCGGAGGTGTACAGCAGGCTTTTGATGTCCAGCGATTGTCCTTCCAGCCAGCCTGCGAAAGATGGGGAGGCAAGCAAGTTGTTTAAGCTCATAGCAAGCTTGGTGCGATCCGGTGGTGCGAAGAACGAGTCGAGATCAATCACACCTATTTTCTTGATAGGGGGTGATTGAATCTGTCGAATCAATTCTTCGAGGCTAAGATCATTTCCGTTCCTCCATGATTCGTAAAAAATATTGGAGAGAAGGATGTGTTCTTTGCTGGTCAAAGGATCTGCGTAGATTCCCAGCAGCGTCAGCAAGCCCGACGCTGCGGACGATACTTTTTCCCGCATGGTTTCTGCGTCTTCGAGCACTGCTGGCGGCGGTGCATCAAAGCTCTTTAAGACAGTCATCGGAACACCGATGTTGCTGCCGGGCGTGTAGATCGTGATATCCACGCTGTCGAGATACTTCTGGATGCGTTCTGGCGGTTGTTGCCAATCCGCAAGTCCCTTCCGCCAGCGATTGGCGGTCTCCTCGGCTATTTCCGCGATCGGTTTTCCTTGCCGAGTTTCTTCGGCAGGTTCAATCCATTCTTGAAAATCGTTCGCCGCAAGATTGGGAAAGGCAAGCAGCAGGTTTCCAAGATCCCCTTTGGGGTCAATGCATATCGCCGGGACGCCATCCAGAGCCGCCTCTTCGAGCAAGCTCAAGCAAAGCCCCGTTTTGCCGCTGCCGGTCATTCCTACACAAAGCGCATGCGTTACGAGATCTTTTGAATCGTAATTGATCAACTCTGGTAGAAGTTTGCGTTCAGCGAGGTCGTATTTTTTTCCGAGATAAAAACTGCCTAGCTTTTCATATTCAGGGAGCATTGTACATTCGCTTTCAACGAGAGACCAACCAACCGATCAATTTATCTTCTCATTTTCAACCGTTCGCGACGACTTATTCGTCCGCAACGTTGACGTAAACTTTCAGTGCGGTGTTGTCTTCCACCAGCAACCGCATCATTTCTTTGTAACCCCCCAGACCGTTGACGGGGCTGGTTAGAATTTTTTCGAGTACGCCTGGGAACATCACTTCGCCAAGGGCAAGGTCTCGAATTCCCGATTCGAAATGCTCGCGGTTGGCGTTGACGCTGCCCACCAGCAACTTGTTTCCAAGAACCCATTCGATATTGATCTTGTCCGATGGGACCGTTGTTAATTCCTTACCGCCGGTAATGCTGGTCCAAACCAGAACGCCATTGTGCCCCAGAGCTTTCATCGCATTGAATGCAATCGACGATGAACCTGTTGCATCAATGATCAGATCGGCTTTGCCAACCTTCGCTGCAAGATCTTCTAGGGAAGTTTGCGAAGTTGCTACGTAAGTTGCTTCCATACCTTCGACAATCGTGCTCTTGAGATGAGGTCCAGCAGCTCGAGCAAGCGTAAACACTTCGATTCCCTTGAGTCGCAATACGAGTGTCGAAAGCAATCCAATTTGGCCAGCGCCCAAAACGAAGGCTCGTTTGGGGCTCCAAACTTTCATGCGCCGCTGGGCTTCAAAAGCTTGGTGAATTGCCTTTGCCGCACAGCTCATCGGTTCCATTAGAACGTGTAAATTCTTAAGACCCTTGGGGACGCGAACAATGTATTCTTCATGATCGACGAAGTATTCCGTGAGATAGCCATGAAGCAAGTTGATACCGCGTTCGTAGTACGTTTCTTCGCTGGTCATATCGTAGGTTCCGATCTTGTCATAGATCGAACCGCCAGGACGGCGAACCGTTGCGGTAACATAGTCTCCCGGACGAATGTTGCGAACATTCGGGCCAACGGCCTGGACAATACCAAACGACTCGTGACCCAGGACCAAGTAATCGTCGCCAGGAGGTGGATTGCCGTAAAGGGCATCGTTGATTTCACGGTCCGTAGCGTCGACCCCCACCTTTAGGACTTTGACCAAGATTCCTTTACCATCTGGGATTTTGTCCAGCGACGGCATAGGAATTTCGCGTTCGTGAACACTGTTGGGGGTACCGGGCCGGACGGCAATCGCTTTCATAACGTTCTGCTGCTGTGATTTGGAGGGGGGTGAAATGGGCTGGACGGCCAAGAATTGTAACCCTAGATCGACTCTTTTCACAGGCGTTTCCAAAGCCATCCCGGCCAGTGCCCCAGGGCCCCTGACTTGAAGGCTTAAAGCAGCGAATTACCCGCGAATCCAGTCTTTACGAGCTGCACGACAGCATCGAACAACCTGCTTTGTTGCGAGCCCAATCGGGGCGCTTTTGGGCGTACTGTTCGCGGCCTGCTTGCTCGGTGTAGGGATTGCGAAGCAGGTCGAGCAAGGTTTGAATCTCGCCAAATTCGTTCTTTTCCGCTTGGTCAATCGCTTGCTGAGCGAGATAGTTTCGGAGCACGTACAGAGGGTTGACTCGATTCATACTTTCTTTTCGAGCAGAGTCCGTTCGGCCATCGATCATTAGTCGACGCAGATATTGGTGCATCCAAGTTCCCATTTGATTGAGAAATCCAGCGTCGATTTCATCGGGAGCATAAAACGCATCGCGGAAAAACTCTCGCAGCCAACTGTCCGTAACCATGGTTGAAAGCTGGCTTACTTCGAGCCCATCCAATTGAATGTTCGCTAAGGTGCGATAGAAGATGGTCATGTCGGTCTCTACCGTTTGAAGAATTTCGCTCAACTGTTCTCCCATCGCTGGATCGGTTGCAGGATCCCATTGATTGAAACCCAGCTTCGACGCCATCATGGCATTCGATTGCCGTTGATACTCTTCTGCGTAGCGATTAAGCCCATGTTGCAAGGGAGCTTCTTGCTCCAACAGAGGCCACA
>JBIKLJ010000210.1:0-8336 GCA_044359895.1 Pirellula sp. | reverse complement strand
GCAGCAAAATGCCTCGCACCAAACGGTGAGTCGTTCGAAATCGAGACGCTGGTCAAGTGTTTTGGGTTTCCAGACTATGAGCCAGATGATTTCCCCAATCAGGATGATTTCGACTGCTGAGTTTTTTGCCCAAATGACTGGGAACTTCGCAAGTCCATCAAGAAATCAAATCACATTCCGAGTAGTCGCTTGTTTGGATCCGTTCGCAGTAGTTGTCCCCACGTTCGATGCCCCACATCCGGCAAGTGCCGTGGTGATCGTAAACGGCGTCGCGTATATTTCGACGATCCACCGAGATTACTCCTGTGCGGGCAGTCAAGTCGTCAGTTCATTACCTTTGTCCAAGGTGAGTTCATCGACATTCCTTGAAGTAGACCTATCAACGGGTAGGATTTTGCCACACTCGGCGAACAGAATATTTCAATTCGCTTCCAAGCCCCTTGTAAAATTGGCAGTATTGAACGAGGGTCGTCAAGTGGAAACTGAAACCTATCTTGGCCTCCCTTCACCGCAAGACTCAATAGTAAGACTGTGGGATCACTGAAGTGCTTCGTTAGCAATGTTGAGGGCTTGTATACCGGTAAATTGAAGCCGAATGACGCAGAACTGGAAGCGAGTAGCGTGCATTGTCCCGAAAAAGTCGCACAAGCGACGCATCCCTCACCTCCTCCATTTTCTCTGATATGGATTCTAATCCTGTGCCAATAGTGACCTTCGAGGCATGACACGTTTTGTTAATCGGCATACGTTTTTCATGGTTGTAAGAGAGTTGTCCGTGCGCGTCAATTATCTCGAGGTTCGAGCAGACGAACACCTTCCTGACCTTGTACTTAGCTAAGATGAACTCGATGTTCTAAACCAGGTCACTGCTTTTCACGGCCTGACTCTTCCAGATTTTGCGCAGCAAAATCTTCCTTCGCAGAAGACTTGGGCTATTTCGCTGTTTGATAGTCTCGCGAACTCGCTCTTGCTGCCGGTATGCTAAACTACGTAGTCGTTTTTGCTGTGAATTGTCTGTGCAGGACACACGTAATTTCTCATTTAGATTTTCTTCGACAAGGGGTTTCGATTGAGTTCAAGTTTGGGCGATTACGAAGAGAAAGATTTTTGGTCGGCATGCCAGCTACTGCTTGAGAAGTACCCGCATAGACCAGAAAAATTCTCTGGAGATTCCGACGCGGTCCGGCTGGTTCGAAGATTGAGGGAGTTGGCAAAAGCGGAAGCTGATGAACTTTGTCCGAATTCACAGTGGAAAGGTGATGCATCGGTTGGAAAAGGTAATTGGACGAATGTCCCATGGCTGGCAGTATTTGATGAACGCGAAACGACGAGCGCTCAAAAGGGCGTCTATCCTGTAATCCACTTCTCATGTGACGAACCCGTCGGCATTCGAATAGGATTAGGGGTTGCCGCAACTGAGTTCAAGGATGATCCGGAAGGTAAAGCTCGCGAGGTCTACGGACAGCTACCATCGTCCACTGTTAAAGGATTACGCGAGCGTGGTTTTTCTGATGTAATCGAGGGAATCGGCTCACGAGTTTCAATTGGCTCGGGAAAGCTGGCCGGCGGATATACCCGCGGGATGATTTTCGAGCGATTTGTTACGCTCGATGAACTTCGGCAAAAAAGCACAGCACTCCCATCAGCTTTTGCTGCCTTGCTAGACGCCTACAAGGCTTGGGTCGACAATGTCCATGAACGTCCTAGTACACCTAAATCGTTCTTGGAAATCATGCGATGGTACTGCTCAGAGAAGATCATCTTTTACAGCACGAATCGGCAGGCTCGATACTATGTCAAGAGTGTAGATGACACTGGGTGTGAAGTTCAGCGTCTTGATGCGAATGAATCAGAGCGTGTCACTTTAACCGGATACGAATCACGATTGGCATGGCTTCGCGATAACTTCGGAACAGGAGATCGCACTGAACTAGACGGTACTGTCGCGCGTCAAATGACCTATCTGCAGAGTGCTGAACTTGGTTTGGCTGAGCAACGAAAGAAGGTCGTTTTACTTAATTCGCCCGAAAAGACCTCGAAGAACTTAGTTGAGCTGCTCGAGGAAATGTCGAGTCCACAGCTCTACAAGCCGATGATCGTTGCGCTCGTCGTGCATGCGATCGCAAAAGGTGAATTAACTGAGAATCGAATCTCATTTGATTGGCTGCTGCCAAAATTCATCGAAAAGTTCAAGGAGGCCGATCGAGAGGTTACGGACCAACAGCTTGCTGAAGGATTCGGACGACTTGCAGGCGACTTCTTTTGGCTACTCGCAAACTTGGAAGTCTCTCAGCCACTTTCAATCGATCAGCCGACCCCAACACAAATTCGACAACGCGTTCATCATGCAGTCCTTAAAGAACCCTACTGGCAGGCGCTTCAATCGTCTCAGTGCAGAAACGATGTCCTATCAACGATCAAGAGAAAATGGAATATTCAAATGGATATCGAACCCGCTAAGCCAAATCCCGAGAAAATTTCCGTCGCTCTCGAACGACTGATTCAGGATATTTCGCAGGATGGTTTTACGTTTGAGCCTTGGCAAATCGCAACCTATGTTACAGCCATTCGAACCAAGCCATTTGTGATCTTGGCTGGTGTGTCAGGAACCGGAAAATCAAAGCTTCCGTCGTTGATCGCAAAACATACCGGTGGCGTGTCTACTCGCATTTCAGTTCGCCCCGACTGGACCGATAGTTCCGAAGTACTTGGTTACGTTGATCTTCAGGGCAAATTTCGCCCCGGCGCGTTCTTAACGGTTGCGAGGAAGGGCTCGCTCTCCCCTTCGAGTCATTCTACATGCATCATAGATGAGATGAACCTTGCAAGAGTCGAATACTATTTTGCCGAGATCTTGAGCTGCATTGAGGACCGAGTGCCATCGGAAAATGGCGGGTTCGAAAGCGACTCGTTGCTTTCATTGCAATTGAACGAGAACGACGAACATTGGCAGCAACAGACAATCCCCGCCAATCTCGGAATCGTTGGTACCGTTAACATGGATGAGAGCACACACGGATTCAGTCGCAAGGTCCTTGATCGTGCCTTTACTATCGAACTTTCAGAAGTTGATTTGGATTGGAATCCAGACACTACGGATGAGAGTTTAATTCCCAGTGAGGCAGAGGTGATATGGCCAGTTGAGTTTTGGCATTCCGCCGCGACTCGTTTGAGTCAGCTATCAAATTTAGACGAACCGTCGTTGGCTCTAATTCAATCCTCGATCGCCTGGCTTAAACGAATCAACGATTGCCTCACCTGTAGTCAGTTGCAAGTTGGGTATCGAACACGCGACGAAATGATTCTATTTTTGCTGAACGCAGAAGAAATTCGGTCCTCATTCCGTTCTCGTGACAACAAAGTGGTCGACCCGCTTGATTTAGTTTTGTCGATGAAAATACTCCCTCGAATCGTCGGCGGAAGTAATGCAATACGACGGACGCTACTTGGGCTTTTAGGGCTGGCCATACAAGGGCAGCCTTTCGATAGTGAGGACGTCGTTGGTTCCCAAGTTGACAAGTGGGACAAAGCAGGAAGACCTGCTACGCTGGTTAGTGCGAAACTTCCTCGTTCGGCCGCAAGACTGTGCTTGATGTGGGATCGGCTTGAGACAGAAGGCTTTACTTCCTACTGGCTATAACCGATGAAAGAACTCTTCCGAATCAATACGAACCTCTTTTCCCTCGTATGGGAACGTACTGCAAAGTACGATCCTCCCATACTCGCGCAACGAACCCAAGTTGAAGGAAGATTGAAACTCTCACCACGGTGTGATTCGCTTTCGTTTGAAGGCGACAACTGGCGCGACGTGCCAAAGCAACTGAACGATGATCCTAAAGTTGAGATTGGACCAGCGATTTATGAGCAACTGGACTATCAAGTCTATGTGAAAGCACATCGTTCGAGCGATCAAGTCAGTATTCAGCATCGCGACCCACAAATCACTCAACGGTTAAGTTACCGAGAGAACAATAGAGTCGCATACGGAGTGATCAATTTCCAGGGCCAGATAGGTCGAAGCCTCTTTACTATCGCGATCAACGGCAAGCCACAGCTGGATTTTGAAGTGGAGGTGTTTCCCACAAAAATCGACTACGAAACGGACTACAAAGAAATCCTTTCGCAGATACAGGAAATCCTCACGAGCTTGGCCTATGAGTATCTCCGCTCGACACATCAATTGGGCAAGTTAGATACGAATCGACGACCATCTCGACTGGAATGGTTGATTCTCTTAGAGCATATACTCGGGGAGCTAGAGAAATCAGTTCGATACATTGCTCAACAACCTCGAAGATCACTCGTGCGTCGTCCAAGTTACAATCGAATTGAGCGGATTCGACGGACGGACTCCTCAGTACGAGCCCAAGTGCGACGCGGCGCGGGCCGCGGTGTTACTCAGGACACTTTGATTGGACCTGTTCGGGAGCGATTACTAGAAAGTCCTTCGGAACCTACGCTCGATACGATGGAGCATCGTTGGATCCGACGTCAATTGACAGACATCCGCAGGACGCTTGGCCTTCTCCACAAATCGCTTGGAGACGTTTCCGAGACTGGCGAGCGAAGTAGAGCGACGCAACTGTCTCTTCGAAGCATGGAGAACAGAATATCTCAATTGCTACGACTTGAGCCGATAGCCGAAGCGAACGGTCCAGTGCCTGGTGAGTTTGCTTCTTTACAATTGGTTTCAGCCCCAGGGTACAAGGAGACTTACCGACTTTGCATGCTATTGAAGTTCGGGCTTCGTTTAGAAGGAGACATTTACCGACTGTCCGTTAAGGACCTAAATGTGCTTTATGAGTACTGGGTTTTCTTATCGATTGTGCAATTGCTTCGCGAGCCAAATGTAAGCAATGTAGATCTTCGTGACTTGTTCAAACTCAATCGCTCGAGCCTTCAAGTTCGGCTATTGGAGGGACGACGGCAGCGCGTCGATTGTGTCAATTCAAAGGATCGAAAGATCAGCGTCACATACAACTTCCAATACGATGCGGATGATGTGACACTTATTCCACAGAAGCCCGACATCATAATCCGGTACGAAGAAGTTGGATGGCCTCAAATACTGCTCGTTTGCGACGCTAAGTATCGCATCGACGCATCTGAAGAATATCGACAGCAGTTTGGTTCATTTGGTCCGCCTCGCGACGCAGTTAACGTTCTACACCGGTACCGAGATGCAATACTTGAAGTTGAAAAGGAACCTGGAACGAATGGTGTTCCGAAACATGTTGTTGTGCAGGCTGTTGCTGCGTTCCCCTATGCCGAAATACTGCCGCGAGAATTCCAATCAAGTCGATTGTGGCAGTCCATAGATCGTTTTGGGATTGGTGCCATTCCTGCATTGCCGAGTAATCTGTCTTACATGCGACAATGGTTAGTACAAGCGTTTCAAAAAGGTGGATGGGCGATGGCGGATCGTGTGATCCCGCACCTTGCGGAGGGAAGATCGCGTGATTGGCGAGTTGCCGCAAGCGAACCTGTTTTGATCGGGGTATTACGATCGCCCGGTGCCGAAGAGCACTTGGATTGGATCAAGCGTGAGAGGATGTACTACCAACCTCGCACCAAGTCGCAGCGCCGACAATTTTTCGTTAAGCAAGTTGCCTTGTACGTTCCGCTCGGAATGCATGAACCCAATGGAATCCGATTCGTTGCGGATGTCGAACAAATCGACGTCGTCGACCGATCTGAAATTCCCACGCCTTGGCCAGCTCGACGTAGCGAACCGATGGTGTTGTACCGATTAGGTCCTGTACGCGCACTTGCCAAGCCTATCGGTCTGTCTTCCCAAGAAACGATGTCTGGACATTGGCGCTGGACGACTCGATTAGGCCTTCAGCGTGCACAGACGTTGAGTGAAGTGGGACTCGAGACAGAACCCGAATGGCGACTGCTCGAATGGTTAAGAGCAAATCATATTGTACCGGAGATCAAGCTTGCTACGGCGAGCGTGCAGAGTGCCGACAATCCGAAGGGCCGAGCTTGGTTCCATTTGCCAACTGGTGAAAGCGTTCGCTACGACGGAAGCAATGGTTTCCTGTGGCGAAGTGCCGGAAACGCAGATCGTTACCTTTCGTTGGATGCCATCATTCATCAGAGGGTTGGTTAGCATTCTGATGAAAAGCCTCACTTCCACCAGCAGGTTCTTGAGCCTTGTGTTGCGGCATCGGCCGGGGATCGTTAGTATGCAGCTTGATCCTGAGCGGTGGGGGCCGACCGACGAGTCGATCGACATGAACTCGGAATTGAGAGCCATCAACCATCCTGTGCACGGCTCTCGTGAACTGATGTGCGACCTCGCTGCCATGAGGCTCGCACGGAAGCCAATGGCTCAGATTTTATAAAAGTACCCGGTATCGTTGGATTCGAAATGACCAGCCCAGTGACTGATTTGATCCCCGTTTCCGCTTCGGCATCATCTCGCCGAAATGATCTCGATGCGTTACGCGCTTTCGCGATGCTGCTAGGAATCATGTTGCACGGCATTATGTCGTTCATTCCAGGCATTGGTGCCATCTGGGCCGTAGAGGACCCTTACGCAAGTTCATGGTACGGCGTGCTACTCTCCTTGATTCACGGTTGGCGAATGCCGCTGTTCTTTTTGGTCAGCGGATTCTTCACCGCGATGCTTTGGCGGAAACGAGGACTTCGTGAATTGCTTTCGCACCGCTTCCAACGCATCTTCATCCCCATGCTGCTTGGTTTGTTCACGATCATTCCATTGACATGGGTTGTGTCGCGTTACGTGCGCTCTCAAGCAACTACACCAACAACAAATACTGCGGCGGATCGCGGTGAGGCGGAAAATTCCATTCCGACCCCTGCCCCCGAGGTCAAGATTTGGGGTGATGTCGCCATGGCACATCAGGCAGCGGTCGAAGAATACCTGGCTCATGGGGGCAATGTTCAGTTGCAAGACACGAACGGATCAACACCCCTACACGTTGCTTGCTTTTTTGGACGGGCGAACATCGCTGAATTGTTGTTAAAATCCGATGCAAGCTTGATCGTCTTAAACAACGAAGGCAAACGGCCAGAGGAATTGCTATTGATCGATTGGGGAACGACGGCATTGATTGCCAATCTTTTCAAGGTACCGGCCGAACGAATCGATGTTCTCAAGGGCCGAGAAGCCATTGCAACTTTGATCAGCCAACGCACTGGGCGCAAAATTGCATCACTACCGATCGACTCGGATGATCCTGTCCGTCTCCGTTCAATAGTAAACTTCTTGATGTACTTTCCGCTGTTTGGCCATTTGTGGTTCCTTTGGTTTCTTTGTTGGTATGTCTGCATGTTCGCGATTCTGCTCAAGTTGAAGCAGGTAGTGCCAGTTCCCGCATTGCCAGCATCCTGGCTGGTTTCGCCCCGCTGCTTCCTGTGGCTGATTCCTTTGACCGCGGTGCCTCAGTTTCTGATGGGGCGAATGCCCGGTGCATTCGGGCCGGATACGTCGATTGGATTGCTGCCCATGCCTTCCGTGTTGGCATATTACGCCATTTTCTTTGGATTCGGACTCTTGTATTTCGATGGAAATGATCGCGATACCACGGTTCGCCGTGGCTTTGGGTGGATGCTGGCAATTGCCGTGCTTGTGTTGTTTCCGTTAGGGCTGGTTCTACAAGGATCGACTGCGCCAGGTGCTAAGATTGCAGCTTCCTTATTTCAAGTTAGTTTCGCATGGTGCATGTCCTTCGGAATGATAGGTCTCTTTCGCCGCTATTTCCACGAACCAAGTTCTTGGGTGCGATATCTTTCCGATTCATCGTACTGGCAGTACCTAGCCCATATCCCGTTGATTGTTTACGTCCAGTATCTCGTGCGTGATCTTCCATTACCGTCTGGGGTGAAGGTTGTCATCATCTTCTTGGGTACGACTGGCGTGCTGCTGCTCAGCTATCAATTCTTTGTCAGAAACACATGGTTGGGAGTTCTTCTCAATGGACGGCGACAATCCCAGTCTGTTTCCGTCCGTCAAGAACCATTGGGTGTGCATGTACCAAAAATGTAGGTAACCCGTTCGTGGGTTTTGATTCGCAGCTGGGCGAGGTATTGTTTTACTGGTCACATGAATGGCAAGAAATAGAGCCATTTGTTCATCCGCATGGTGACACGGCTCATGATGTGGATGGGCTTCACCCAATCTGTGTATATCGCAACCGTTCCCGCTGTTCCCAAATCAAGACCGCTGGTTTCTTCTTCGTTATTCAACAAAATCTTCACGGCTAGGATGCCTGGAGAGCCGATCTGGGAAGCAGAAGGCAATGTCCCGCTGACAGCCCCTTGGCCTTCGCCGGTCGCCTCCAGAATGGAATCCACTTTGCCATGAA
>JBIKLJ010000055.1:0-26761 GCA_044359895.1 Pirellula sp. | reverse complement strand
GTAGCTTTCAGTTGTGCGCTCCGCCGAGATGAATTCGACGGAAGAGAAAGCTGGGCCAGGGTTCAGTAGCACGCCAAACCTGTTGCGGTCTTCGGGCTCGAGGCCCTGGACCGCTTTCGTATTTTTGGGGGCTCGTTGGGGTAGCGCACCAAACCTTTTGCGAAATCCGGGCTCAAGGCCCTGTTTCGCTTATTTTGTGCGAGAGGGGACTCGCGGCCTCTTCAACTTCAACTTCAACTTCAACTTCAACTTCAACTTCAACTTCTACTTCTACTTCTACTTCTACTTCTACTTCTACTTCTACCAAAACCAAAACAGCCGGGCCTCGTCGCCTCGTCCACTACGAAGAACCGGCCTTGTTGCCTCGGCCACTACAAAGACAGGGCCTCGTCGCCTCGGCCACTACAAAGACAGGGCCTCGTCGCCTCGGCCACTACGAAAACTACAGCCTTGATAAGGTTTCTGAGAAGTAGCGGAAGAATTTTTGTACGCTGCTAACCTGAACACGTTCGTCGGGCGAATGAGCACCCAAAATGTTGGGGCCGAAGCTGATCATCTCCATCCCAGCATACTTGCTGCCGATAATCCCGCACTCCAAGCCTGCATGACATGCCGCGACATGCGCCTTGTCCTGAAAGAGCTCCTCGTAAATCGAACTCATCAATTGCACAATCTTACTTGTAGGAACTGGCTGCCAGCCTGGATACTCCCCCTCCACTGTAACTCGACCACCTAGTTGCGACAAAATAGAGGCAAGAGATTCGGATAGCGCATCGCGTTCCGTGTCGACGGAGCTACGCGCGAGGCACATGACCGAAATCTCGCCATCGCGTGCGACCACGCGGGCAAGATTGTTGCTGGTTTGCACCAAACCCGGAATCGATGGACTCATTCGGTAGATTCCACTGACCACACCAAAAACCACTGCAATCAACGTCTTCTGAACAGAATCGGGAAGCACTGGTACCGGTGATGCATCATGCGATTCGCATGTAATACGGAACAGAGGGTCGGTCACCGCATTCTCCGCTTGGATCACTGCGCTCATTTGAGCCAACCAAGCCGTAAAGCCTTCAAGCTGCTGCTTGGGAAGATACACAATTGCTGTCGACTCGCGAGGAATCGCATTTCGCAAGCTTCCCCCCTCTAACGACGCGAGCCTCAATCCAAATCGCTTACTTGCTCCATCGAGTATGCGATTCATAATCTTATTCGCATTCCCAAACCCAAGATGTATTTCCATCCCAGAATGCCCCCCTTTGAGCCCTCGCACAAGAAGCTTCTTTCCTACATACGAATCATCCAACGATTGCGATTGATAGCTCGACACCGACGTTACATCAGCACCACCGGCGCACCCTATCGTTAACTCGTTGTCCTGTTCGGTGTCCAGATTCAGCAGAACTCGTCCCTTCAACCACGAAGGATCCAAGGACTTCGCGCCCGTCATGCCCGTTTCTTCATCCACCGTGAAAATGCATTCCAATGCCGGATGGGTCAGCGAGCTGGATTCCAGCACAGCAAAAATCGACGCGACGCCGATGCCGTTATCCGCACCGAGCGTTGTTCCAACGGCTCGGACCCAGTCGCCTTCCAACCGCATTTCAATCCCCTGCGTGTCGAAATCAAACGTGGAATCGGAATTCTTTTGCCAGACCATATCGATGTGAGACTGAAGCACCACTGTCGGGTGAGCTTCAAAGCCTTTCGAGGCTGGTTTGCGAATCAGAACGTTGCCCATCGAATCGACTTCGGTCTCCAGTCCCATCTTTCGCCCACGCTCTGCAACAAATCGTGTGACAGCAGCCTCTTTCTTGGACCCGCGTGGGACCGCATTCAGGTCGGCAAAGGCGTTCCATAGTAAAGTAGGTTCAAGCTTACGAATGGCCTGATGATTTGACATGAAAGGTAACTTTCGTTGTTGATGAAGTGAGATTGGCTTGGCAAAGTTCGATTCGCACGCGGCATAAAGAACGATGCATGCTGTACGATTCTCTTCGCTTGCTATTGTCTGCCAACCGATCGATTTCGCAACTACCAAGAAGTGGAAAAGCAAATACAACGATCCACAATCACCTCGGGGTGTTATTGATGGCTTGCACGTTGGGTTGTTTCCAAAACTCGAAGGCTTGCATTTGGTTGAGGATTGGAGCGGGGACGATGCGGTGGTATACTGGCTCCGTTGGTACGGATGGTTCGCGGGAATACAACTTGGGATGCGTGCGATGGCAGCAGCATCTATTTCTCACAAGTCATCGGTGACGCGGCTAACGCCCGCGGCTCATGAAAAGTAGCGATGGTTAGTGAAGCGAACTTTGGCTTACGCGCTAAGAGCTCCCTAAAGCGATCACCACTTGGGGCGTTTCACTCAAAAGCAATAAGGTACTTTTCGCGATGACTCCAACGTACTACACGCAACTCGACAGTCCCGTTGGAACCTTGCTTTTGACTCTTGAGAACGAGCATTTGACGAACATTTGCATGTTCAATCAAAAGCGAACGATCACGGTACAAACCGATTGGGTGGAAAGCGGTCGGCACTTTCGAACGATTGCACGGCAGCTCGAGGAGTACTTTCGAGGCAAGCGACGGGCATTTGACATTCCCATACGTCCCCAAGGCACCGATTTTCAAATGTCGGTTTGGCAGGAGCTTTCGAAGATACCCTATGGCGAGACAGCCACCTATGGTGACATTGCGAAACGCATCGACAATCCCAAGGCCGTT
This sequence comes from Pirellula sp., assembly GCA_044359895.1. Classification (GTDB taxonomy): domain Bacteria; phylum Planctomycetota; class Planctomycetia; order Pirellulales; family Pirellulaceae; genus JBKCUI01. The sequence continues at coordinate 24,034 of JBIKLJ010000055.1, read as the reverse complement.
CGTGCCGTTGGGTTAGCAAACGGCCGAAACCCCTTACCCATTGTCATACCGTGCCATCGCGTCATCGGGGCGAACGGACAGCTAACGGGCTTCGGCGGTGGGCTAGAAAACAAAGCCCTTTTGCTGAAGATCGAGGAGTCCGTGTGATCAGTAATCCAGGAACTAAGAACAGCCTGTTCGGCTCGATAGCCACCACCAGCAGCGGATGCTGGAAGAGCATGATTGTGACCGATTTGGCATACAAGCTTCTTGCGATGGTCGTACTGACACCGTTGCTGACGATCTTGCTGCAAGGGTTATTGATGGTGCGTGGCAACCCCGTTTTATCCGACGTGGATATTGCTTGGTTCTTCATCGGTCCACTTGGCTGGCTTTGTGCGATTGTGATAGGTGCCGTTTGGTTAGGAATCCTAGCCTTGGAGCAAGCTTCGTTGCTTGCGATCCTTGCGGCACATTCCCAGGGAAAGCAACTGAATGCGTTGGGTGCGTTGCAATACGCGCTGACTTATACGGTGTCCGTCGTTCGAGTGGCGGGCCGATTGACTGCGGCTTCCTTGTTGGTCGCTGCGCCGTTTCTATTGGCGGCCGGTTCGGTCTACCTTTTTGCTCTTAGCGAGTATGACATCAATTACTATCTCGACGAGCGGCCCTTGATTTTTCGAGTCGCTGTGGGCTTAGCGGTTATTCTTGGGGCGGGGCTGATGTCGATTTTGCTGCGACTTTATTCGGGTTGGTTTCTCGCGTTGCCCTTGGTGTTGTTTGATCGTGTCCCGACGCCGGTGGCATTGCCGAAGAGTCGACAGATGATCGCGGGGAAGCGTCTTCTTGTTTTGCGATGGTTGGTCGCTTGGTTGTTGGTTGGAATCCTTGCTAACGCCATCGCAACATTTTTCTTAGGAATGGCAGGGCGTTGGCTTATCCCGAGCACCCTTGGGTCCCTAGCCTTATTGGCAGGGCGAGTTGGATTGATGCTGGTAGCGTTTTCTGTTGTCAGTCTGGTTCTTCATTTGATTGGTTCCCTAGGCTTCGCGATATTGATGTTTCATGCGTATCAGAAACTGAATCCAGGTGCCGAAAAATCGCTTGCGAGTGCTCCGCTGCTGAACCATCGCCACCCCTTTCCGAAGCCAACTTTAAATCGCTATAGGGCAATCGCGACTTGCCTAATAGGATTGCTTGTGGCAGCTTGGATTGGTGCGAGCGCCATCAGCCGTTTGCAATGGAAAGAGGACGTGAAGATCATGGCGCATCGCGGGGCTTCCAAAGCAGCCCCCGAAAACAGTCTGGCTGCGGTTCGCTTCGCCATGGAGGCCGGCAGCGACTGGGTCGAGATTGACGTTCAAGAGACTGCCGATGGCGAAGTGGTTGTCATCCACGACAGCGACTTCATGAAGTTAGCCCGAAACAAAACTAAAGTTTGGGACGCTCGATTGTCTGATCTTCAGAGCATTGATATCGGCGGTTCCTTCGGCCCATCGTTCCAGAACGAACATGTTCCAACACTATCCGAAGTACTACAGCTGTGCCAAGGCAAGACCGGGATTCTGATCGAGCTGAAGTACTACGGCCACGATCAACAACTGGAGCAAAGGGTTGTAGACCTTGTAGAAAAACACGGGATGTCGAATGAGATCATGGTGATGTCGCTGAAACCAGAGGGAGTCCGAAAGATGAAGCGACTGCGTCCGACCTGGAAATGCGGTGTGCTGCTTTCCGTCTCGGTGGGGAACATTCAAAAGATCGAAGCCGATTTTTTAGCCGTCAATGCTCGGTTTGCTACGCGAAGCCTGATCAACAAGTTGCACCAGGCAGGCAAGGAGATTTATGTTTGGACAGTAGACGATCCGGTAAGCATGTCGTTGCTCATGAATCGCGGGGTCGATGGCTTGATCACCAATCGCCCGGAGGTCGCAAAGGAGGTGCTGAAGCAACGCTCCAACATGAGCAGCACCGATCGATTGCTGACAGAAATTGCAGGCTTGCTTGGGAAGCCGCCGAAGTATGAAGAGCAATAACGCCAGTGATTTTCGTGACAAGAAGCTGTCGAGTTCGGTGGGCCGAACGGCATTTCGAATGAGTCTAAGAACCTGGCATTGCTAGCAGGACACTGCTAATGTTTTTCCGTTAAAAATGCGAACCTTCTTTGGTAGACCTTGTTTTGGCCAGGACTACAATAAGTCTTTGCCGAGTGACAATGCGGATCGAATTTGGCGTTTACAGAATCTGGTGACAGATTGACGATAACCCGTTGAGTATGGATTAAGAGCAGTGCCTTCCGAATCCTTCTATCCTCAGCCAAATGCGCCGCGAGACACCGACCAAGCGTTCCTTGATTTTCTTGACGGAACGATCGTGCTGACCCGGTGGTCGCAAAAAGCGATTCAATCCATTTTTGGCGATGGTATCTGGTCTTGGGACTCGCGCGTCCGCGCTTGGCGAGCGAGCGCCCTTCATTATCCTAGGGTCCGTCAGATCTTGCTCGCGAATGCTTATGGGACGACAGATCGCGTTTCGCAATGGCAAAGCGTGGTTTGGTCGAAAGTGAATTTGCCAAATCTTCGTCAGGAACAATGCGATGCCGTACGCGAGTGGTCTTTGAATCGACGCGGAGTCATTGTGATGCCGACGGGAACGGGCAAAACCGAAGTGGCTCTCAAGATCATGGCGGAGCAGGGCACGAGCACTTTGGTTGTCGCACCGATTCGCGACTTGATGTATCAATGGCACCGACGCATCCGAGACGGACTTGGGTACGATGCTGGAATTGTGGGGGACAACATTTATAACGCGAAGCCTGTTACGGTCACGACGTACGACAGTGCCTGTATCCATATGCCCGTGTTAGGAAACCGATACCGATTGATTATTTTTGACGAGTGCCATCATCTTCCGGGACCGATTCGAGGCGATGCGGCTCGGATGAGCATCGCTGAAATGCGATTGGGACTGACGGCAACCCTGGAGCGGGGCGATGGTCGACATACACTTTTAGAACAGTGGATTGGCCCGACGGTCTATTCGCTCGACATCAGTCAAGTGCGCGGAGCCTCGCTGGCGGATTATGATGTTTTTCGAGTAGCCATTCAGCTGAAAAGCGAGGAACGCGAGCGATACGACCAATTAGCGGAAAAGGTATCCATGTACGTTTACGAACGACGTCAAGAAGACCCGACGTTCACTTGGAAAACCCTTTGCGCTGAAACGCAATCGGTTGCCGAGGCGGGCGTGATCATGAGAGCCTATCGCGAGAAGCAAGCGATTGAGGATCGAGCTGAAGAGAAGCTTCGGGTACTGGAAGATCTTTTCCGGCTTCACCAGGGAACGCCCATGATCATTTTTGCTGGTTCCAACGCGATGGCTCGAGACGTGTCGCGTCGCTTTTTGATTCCGTGTTTGCTGAATCATTGTGGCAAGGCCGAACGGATCGATTACCTAGAGGGTTTGCGGGACGGGGTTTACCCCGCGATCGTGGCAAATCAGGTCCTTGACGAAGGGGTGGATTTGCCTGCTGTCAAGATCGCTGTTGTGATCGGGGGAATGTCATCGACCCGGCAAGCCAAGCAGAGACTTGGCCGAATTTTGCGTCGTCGTGGTGACGAACGAGCGATTTTGTACGAGGTGGTTGCGAACCACACCAACGAAACAGGGCGTTCACGAAAACGGAGGAAGAGCGATGCTTACGCGGGAACTCGCAATCGCAAGCTATGATGCGGGGCAAGTGACTCCGGACCGCCTGACGCGAAAGTCACACGCCCAATACCTTCAGTACGCAGACCAGATGCTTCAGATTTACCGCACGGGGATTGGACAGACTCGGCGTGTCTTGCATGCGAAAGTCCATCGCGTCTTCGATCAACAAATCGATTGCCCTGGGCGGCGTATCTTGGCATTCTGTAAGCTGCTGGATGAAGTATCGGAATTCGAAAGTGGGGATCGACGCAAGATCGCTCAGTTGCGTAAGTCCGTATTCCGATCTGCCGCGCAAGTTCATCCTTTGGTATCGCAGCGGGATGACTTGTTCGGGGAACAGGAACACGAAGTCAAACGCCGAATCGCCAGCGAACACGGGATGAGTTGGCCGGAGCTGAACGATAAGCTGTTTTCGGACTTGATCGAATATCATGAACTAAAGAGCTTCCAAGGATATCCAGACGCGAGTGCGCTGCTGTCTCGGTACAATGTTGCCCAAACGCAGGTGATTTTGTACGATGCGGTTCGACTGCAGGTCCGAGCGACTTGCGATTTCAAGCGTATTCTGCGATACGCAAAGCTTGCCCGACTGATGTACCGGTTGGTCAAAACGAATCGCGGTTACGACTTTGAATTTGGCGGAGCGACATCGGTTTTACATACGACGCATCGGTATGGAACCGCGATGGCTCGATTTCTTCCCGGCTTACTTTCATGCCAAGGCTGGTCCATGATTGCCACGCTTCGTGCCCGCGGATTTCGGCCACCCATCCAATTTCGGCTAGACGATCCGTGCGGTCTAACGAGCGGCATCCTGTGCAACCAGGAGTTTGATTCTAGCTTAGAGAAAAAGTTCTTCGAAGAATGGGGTGGCGAGACTCGGGAAGGGTGGTGCCTTGAGCGAGAAACAGAGATTCTCCATTGCGGCCAAACTGCGTTTTTTCCAGACTTTGCTTTGGTGCATGAAAACGGATCACGAGTCATGCTGGAGATCGTGGGTTTTTGGACTCCAGAATATCTCCAGGAGAAAGCAAGGGTGCTCGAACAGTTCCGTCACCAACCCATTCTCTTGGCGATCTCGAAACCGCTGAAGGATAGGCTGAAGGTCCCGCCGGAGTTGCCGGTGGTCTACTTCAAAAACCGTTTAGATCCCGTCGACGTCTTGAAATCGGCTTCTCTTTTCGGGCCGGATGATCGGTACGGAGGATAGAATCGCTACGGTCGATAAAAAGCGTTGTCGAATGGTTCGCGCAGGCTTTCGATCCGATGTCAAATTGAGAAAATTGACTTCAAGTCTCCAGATTGCTCGAAACTGCTCCGATAACTTTTTCTGTTAGGCCATGGAGTGAGGATTGCAAAGTTAGATTCGATCTAGCTAAGATTATTTTTACTGAGCCGCTGGCAAGCGCATCCGAATGCAGAAGGTAAACATGTCCGAAATGGGCTCAAAGAATGTCAAAAGCCTGATGGTGGGAAATCACGGGAATTTCCAACAAGACCTAATAAGGCTTTTTCATAATCCGATCGCCAAGATCCAACCCGACATTTTAAGGGAAGTCGAGTTCGATTCAGCGTGCGACCTGCGCGATGCCGTTTCGATGGTGCAATTGGCGATCCAGAGTCAGATTCCCTACCGAGTTTGTTTTGTTGACGGGTCTTCATTCCATGACAAAGGGACCCAAATTCTAGGGTGGGAAGCGACGGAATTATTAACGCGATTGTGGGCCGCGGATCCAGACCTTCAAGTTGTTTTTTGCTCGGAACCGAACGACTCTTGGTGGGGTAGGCTACAAAGCCTTTTGAACTTCTCTGAAAAACTGATTCTGGTTATGAAGCCTTTATCTGCCCCCCAAGTTCAACAAATTTCTCTCTCGTTGATTCACAAGCGCAATCTGATCGATCAGACCATGCGGCAGAAGATCGAAATGGATGAACTTTTAGAACAACAAACTGCGTCCATGGGTGATGCAGCACGCGCTCTGTATAACTCCAAGCAGTCCTTGGAAAAGCAGACTCGAGAATTAGTTGCAGCCAGAGAGAAAGCAGACTCGGCCAATCGATTGAAATCTCAGTTTCTTGCCAACATGAGCCATGAGCTTCGAACGCCTCTTACTGCGATCCTTGGCTACACCGGCCTGCTTGCAGACGAACGTTCACTCGACCACGAGAAAAGGCTGGACTTCATACAAACCATCCAGCGAAATGGAAACCATCTCCTGGAGCTGATCAACGACATACTTGATTTGTCCAAGATCGAAGCGGATCGAGTTGTGGTTGAGAAGATACGCTACTCGACCATTCGAATCCTGGAAGACGTTATTGAACTGATGCGAGTTCGAGCGGAATCCAAAGGCATCTCCTTAATCTTAGATGAGACGACGGTCGTACCTGAATTTATTCTGACGGACCCAACACGTGTTCGCCAAACGTTATTGAATCTCCTTGGGAATGCTATTAAGTTTACGGAATTTGGCTCCGTCACTCTGCGCGTCGAATTGGATCCTGCGATAGCGAACGTGCTGCGATTTGACGTTTTGGATACAGGTCTAGGAATGACACCAAGGCAAATTGCAAATCTCTTCAAACCCTTCACCCAAGCAGACGAATCCACCACGCGAAAATTTGGTGGAACCGGCCTAGGTCTAACCATCAGTCGACGATTGGCAGTGATGCTTGGGGGGGATGTGGTGGTGATTCGTTCGGAGCCCGGAAACGGAACGCACTTTCGTTTTACGCTGACAGCGGGTGACCTGGAAGGCGTGCATCTTGTGCCGCTCAAAAAAGTGGACCGATCGCCTCTGAAGATAGCTTCGTTAGGCCAGGGCAATCCTCCACTACCCAACAATGGTCTTGAAATCCAAGGCATTCGAGTGCTTCTTGCCGAAGACGGGCAAGACAACCAGCGACTCATCACATTCCATTTGAAAAAAGCGGGGGCGGTCGTCGAGGTTGTAGAAAACGGTCGTCTTGCCGTCGAGGCAATCGAAAGCCGTCACGATCAGTTTGACGTCGTGTTGATGGATATGCAAATGCCGGAATTAGACGGCTATTCGGCTACCCAATACTTGAGACAACAAGGCTACCTTTTGCCGATCATTGCTTTGACCGCTCATGCGATGGAAGGTGATCGTGAAAAATGTACAGCTGCGGGCTGTACCGACTACAGCACCAAACCCATCAACAAGTCAGAGCTACTTGGATTGATTCGCCTTTACGGAAATGCAGCGAAAGCGTCAGTTGTTCCGTTGTCGGTCCAATCAGGAACGTCGTCGAACATTTTCGCTTAGTGTGCCGAAGATTCGCCCCTAAAAGCAACCCTTAATAGACTTCTTGCTGATCACCCACCAATTTCACCCTCCCCAAACTGCGTTTGTGGGGCAGACTGAATGTGGTGGTGATTAACGAGACGTACTATTCTGCTTGCTGGTGCTACTGAGTAGTACATGGTTCTGGACGTGCGGATTGTGAAGACAAGTGCGATTAGGATGACGACTACTGAAGGATGGTTGAGAGCCTTCAAGGGGTGTTGCCAATTTGCATGGTTCTCCTGCCTTGACAGAGGAGGCGTTGGCTTTGAAAAAAGTGATGGATCACGAAATGTCCGTGAAGAATTTTGAATCGGAAATGACTCATTTTGTCGCGAATTTGCGACTTATGACGGCAGATCCAGAGCAAACCCCTACTTTATCGTTAAATGTGGAAGCAGTAGCCCGCAAATCGCGTAAGGCAATTCCCTGGTTCTGCACAGAACCCCAAATAACATTGTATTTTTTCGGGTCGAGTTCAATGCCACGCAGAAAGAGCACCTTAGACTTAGATAAGTGGCTCATCAATCACTTTAATGGAATGGATGGGTCCGATGCTCTTTGATGAAAACCAAGCCTTGAAAGCACGCACACGTTTGCGAGTACTTCATGTCGACGATGACCCGAGCATCCTACGGCTGGTGGCCAAACGTTTAGGGGACAAAGGGTTTGAAGTTGTATCCGTTGAAGATCCCCGTGAAGTTGTTCCTTTGGTTACGAACGACGGTATTCGCGTTGTCATTCTCGACGTGGACCTGCCCTACATTGATGGCGTCTCACTTCTTAAAACCATCAAGGCTGCCGATGCGGGTGTACAGGTGATTCTTTGCACGGGCATGGTGTCATTAACCACCATCACATCAGCCATTGCCGCCGGCGCCGAAGGCTGTGTCTTCAAACCGCTTACCGACATTACACCCCTGGTGACGGCCGTTAATCATGCCTTTGCCAAGATTGACCGATGGTGGGACGTACTTAGCGAATGGACTGAAATCAAGACATGCAACCGAAGCCAGGGTCGAATTGCCGATGCGTTTGACAGAACCACAGGCTTACCATTCGTCCCAAGCAACCGAACCGTCAGTGAGCAAATGACACCATCGAACATCGCCAGATAGGGCGATTCGTCTCAAGTCACTTAGGCCGTCGCCGCATTGAACCTGCCAACAAAAATTCAATTGGCTGCTCCAAAATCTTTTGGGAAGATTTGTTAAAATCCAAACGCGCGGGTAGTTGCCTGCATTTGGAGTTTTCCCTTACGAGTTCACAAAGTTCGTAGATAGCAGGCGACCTAAACTGGAATTCTCGACGTTTAACACAAGGCTGGCAAAGAGGGGGCAATGCGTTTTTTGGGGATTGGGGCTTACGGAAGAAGATCTGCAGGAGCCTCAAGTTGGCACCGGTAGAGACATCATTCGCTTCGACCTACGCCAGGGATACATCCACGCAGATGTTTGCCTTGAAGAACGAAAGCCGTTCCAGAGCCCAACAAATCACCCACGAGGCTATCTCGCTGATTTTGCCAGATTGGCCAGCCAAGCTCATGAAAGATGTGTGTCTTTCCAAGAGACAGCGGGACTTTCATTACAATACAGGCGTGCCGCATTCTTACACGATAGACGCTTCAAAGAAACAATTAAAAATGCCAAGATATCATTCCCTTCAGCCGATCCCATTTCTGCTTCTGTTTCTCCTTGGGGTGCTTGGATGCGATTCTCCAAAGTCCACTTCGGACTCGGCTCAGAACTCTTCCACCACCAAGCCCAAACAAACGGGCTTATCCAGCTCTTCCTCAGCGACTGTTGCAGACTCGGCAAAACCTAGCACCACCGGACCGAAAGGCCAGGCACCTGAAGGGATGGTCTGGATTCCAGGAGGGGTGTTTTGGATGGGTGCCCCCAAACGCAAAGAGGAAAGCGAGATTGCCAATGACATGCGAGACATGTCGGATTCAAGGCCTTTGCATCAAGTTGAGCTGGAAGGTTTTTGGATAGACGAAACAGAAGTCACCAACGAGCAGTTTCAAAAATTTGTGGATGAGACGGGTTATGTCACGATTGCAGAAATCGCACCTAAAGCCGAGGACTATCCCGGCGCACCTCCAGAAAATTTAGTTGCTGGTTCCGTCGTTTTCTCGCCACCGGCTGGGGCTGTGGATCTTCGTGGCAGTTCTTACCAATGGTGGGCTTATGTTCCGGGTGCCAACTGGAAGCATCCTGAGGGCCCGGATAGCACGATCGAAGGAAAAGAAAAACATCCCGTGGTTCACGTTGGCTGGTTCGACGCAGTTGAATATGCGACTTGGGCAAAAAAACGACTTCCTACCGAAGCGGAATGGGAGCTTGCAGCGCGAGGCGGTCTTGATCGAAAAGGTTATGTATGGGGCGATGAATTTCGCCCGAACAACAAGCTCATGGCCAACACGTTTCAAGGATCGTTTCCCACCAAGAACTCGCTGGAAGACGGATTCGCAACGACTTCGCCCGTGAAGACATTTCCCCCGAATGGATATGGTTTGTACGATGTGGCCGGCAATGTCTGGGAATGGGCAAACGATTGGTATCGACCGGAATACTTCGAAACACTTGCTCGCAACGATGTTACCAGGAACCCTATAGGGCCTTCCAATAGCTTTGACCCAGCAGAACCGGGCCAAGCAAAACGTGTCATGAAAGGTGGATCGTTTCTTTGCACCGACCAATACTGTTCACGATACATGCCAGGGGGCCGAGGCAAGGGAGATCCTGTTACGGGCACTAATCATCTTGGATTTCGCACGGTGAAATCCCCTGAGTAGCCAGGCGGTTGCAATTACAGGAAAGCAATTCGAAGCGGAATAACGCGGCGAACTTACGTAGCCGCCTCCCTGCATGAACGGCTCTGACAACGCTATGATGGGGAACAAGGCCTTCATCGACGTTTGCGAGAAGGAACCCCTCGCCGTTCTCTGACCTTGCTTTGAATCCAATTCCAATATGACCAATCAGCCGCTGCCCCTTGCTCAATTACCGTCTTGGAAATCGCTCGAATCTCATGTGACGAGACTGAAGAGCCTTCATCTGCGCGAGCTTTTCGCAGACGCCCCAGTACGTGGCAAGGAAATGACGCTGGAGACGCTCGGTATTTACTTGGACTATTCGAAAAATCGAATCCAACGTGAAACTCTTGCACTGCTTTTCGATCTTGCCCGCGAGTGCGACTTACCGAACAAGATCGCAGCCATGTTTCGGGGCGATCGGATTAACATTACCGAAGATCGACCTGTCTTGCACACTGCTCTACGCGCTAAAAAAGAACAGTCGATTCTGGTTGAAGGGGCGAACGTCGTACCTGACGTTCATGACGTCCTGGAGAAGATGAGAAGCTTCTGCGAGAAAATTCGAAGCGGAGACTGGAAAGGTCAAACGGGGAAACGCATTCGCAACATCGTCAATATTGGAATCGGCGGTTCCGATCTGGGGCCCGTAATGGCTTACGAGGCGATGCGCAAGTATACCGACCGCAGTCTCAACTTCCGTTTTGTTTCGAATGTCGATGGGACGGACTTTAGCGAAAGTGTCCATGATCTCGACCCATCCGAAACGCTGTTCATTGTCGCGTCGAAAACGTTCACGACTTTAGAAACCATGACGAACGCCCAATCGGCTCGATCTTGGCTCGTGGAGGGGCTGGACGGCCAAGAATCCGCAGTAGCCAAACACTTTGTGGCGGTCTCCACCAATGCTTCCAAAGTCGCCGCGTTTGGAATCGACACGGACAATATGTTTGGATTTTGGGATTGGGTCGGTGGTCGCTACTCCATGGTTTCCGCAATCGGACTCTCCACGATGCTTGCAATAGGGCCAACGGAATTTGAATCCCTCTTGGATGGTTTTCATCAAATGGACGAGCATTTCCGAACTTCCGAACTGGAACAGAACATGCCGGTCCTGATGGGACTGATATCGATTTTGTACGTCAATTTTTTCGACGTCCAGTCCATTGCAGTGCTACCCTACGAACAATACTTGAAACGGTTCCCTGCCTATTTGCAGCAGTTGACCATGGAAAGCAATGGCAAGAGCACGACGCTCGCAGGGCATCGGGTGGACTACAAAACCAGCCCGGTTTACTGGGGCGAACCTGGCACCAATGGTCAGCATTCGTTCTACCAATTGATCCACCAAGGAACCGCCTTGATCCCATGTGACTTTATCGCGTTTGTTGAACCTGGAAATCAACTAGGACGCCATCACGATATTCTAATCGCAAATACAATTGCACAAGCAGAAGCGCTTGCGTTTGGAAAGACCGCGGAACAGGTTCAAAGCGAAGGGACGGCGTCATGGCTTGTGCCGCATCGGGTGTTCGATGGGAACCGGCCATCGAATACTCTGTTCATGCAGAAACTCGATCCAAGCACACTTGGAAAGCTAATCGCACTTTACGAGCATATCGTCTTCGTTCAAGGCGCGATCTGGAATATAGATTCATTCGATCAATGGGGAGTTGAGTTAGGCAAGGTGCTTGCTCAGAAGATCGTTGGGGAGATCGAAAGCTTGAATGAGCCGCTGCTTGGCCACGACAGCTCAACGAATACTTTGGTGGATCGCTATCGCAAGCGAAAAAAGTGAACCTGGGTTCGGCTGTTGCCATACCCCAAAGCAGGCACGAAGATCCGAACCAATCGCTCGAGCCGATAGGATCGCTAAGTTTTACGGTTGGCTTAAGGAAAGGGGCGGAGCAGAAATCGCGATTCTCGGCCAAGCACAATTTCAAAAGCCAAACTGAAGTGATCTCAGACGCATTCCACGCCAGAAAGTGCTTTAGGGAATCACGATTCTTACACAAAAATTTGGCCATTGCTTACTTTGGATGCGCGTTTCAACCTGGCCACGATGTCACGGGAATTATCGGCTTTGCAGGCGGTCTGAAAGGTACCATTGTCGTCAGCATCGATAAAGAAGTGGAAACAGTACGGTTTCAATCCCCATCGGGATCCGGGCTATTTTTAGTGCCGTGTTTGACTTCTCTTTCGTGTGCCAAACTTCGAAAATCTCGGTACACTTCCTACGTCCGGTAATTCACAATGATCAACGTGGACACAGGGAGCCAACCGTTTGGTTCTCCGGGTATGATTTCTAGGGACTGCGTATGAGCGAAGTTGTTTCAACTACCAAAGCACTACAAGATTCGCTATCAGATGCCGAACCATCTGCATTTTTGGTAGAGGCACGCGTGATCCGTCGTATCATTCGCGAGCGTCACGGCGTTACGAACCTCGCTTTGGCTTTGCCCCATACGCAGTGTCAAGTTGTCCCTTGCTTGGACGTGCTAAAACTTGCTCACCCTGATGAATTGGGGTTAAAGTCTTTCCAGTCTTTGCCTGAAGAATGTTTGCTGATCTGCCAACCGGAGGGGGGTGAGCTAGATCATTGGCCGCTTCCGGAATTGAAGCAACAGGTTTGGCGTCGTTTGTTCCACGCTATCTTGGATCGCGAACTCCAACGAGTGAATTTACAATCCTACCCCCAAGAACTGCGTCGCCGCATTGCAGAGTTTGGGCAAGTGGAATTCGATGAAGCCCATTATGTACTTCGTAGCGAACTGCGGTTGATGTCTCCCAAATCTCGCGACGAGGCATGGCGAGAGCTAGCCGCAGTTTATTTTGAACTGCGGTATTTTGAACCCGACCTTTTGCCAATCTGGTTCCCAGCTTTATCGGAACCGCAAGGCGTTGAAGATCTTCTGTCGCACGACTTGGACATACCAAAGATCTTCGAGCGATCGCGATTGGAGGGCGCCCCGTCCCCAGCGTTGATCTCGCACACGGATAGCGATGAGGATCGCCTTCTTACGACACGTCGAAACTGGTCCATGGCTTCCAGCGCCACCAAATCGGAACGAGGATATCTTCGGCAGCTTCGAAAACGCGATCGAGCCATCGAACGGGGCAATACCGTTTTTTCGATTGCATGCGCGATTCGAGCGGTACATCATGCCAACTCGGAAAGAAAAAAAAGCTCAGCGAAAAGTAAGGCTCGTGAAGATGTCGCGCGTCTTGTCAGTCGCCTGCGCAATGCTATCGACTTTCAGGATCGTGATACTCAGGCTTGGCAAACAGCGTTATGGGAGTTGGCCGAAAATTCGATTCATGGATTTTGGAATGCAGAAAAACGATTGCTTTATGACCTCCAAAAGGTATGCCTTGATCACGAACGTCTGACGTACAAAGTAGACCTCGTCAAGTGGCTTGTTAGCCGAGGTAAACGGCCTGTCCGAAGACCCCTGATGAATCTTCGCGAGGTCGCCATGGCAAAGCATCTTGCAAGTGCAGCATCGCGACTAACCTATGTTCGACTGAGCGGGAACGATCGAAACCGTCTAACGGAACTGATACAAAATGCAGCTTCGCTTTCGGAATCGCAGATGCGAGACCGTATGCGCCCCGTACTGTACCAAACGCTTTTGTCTGTCGACTTGGTCCCCAAAAGTATCCCCGAACAGGTTGCGATGGACAAACTGGTTGACGAAGCCCTGGATTGCATTGCAGACCGTGGCTATTTGACCATGGGTTACTTGCGGGATGCAATCAGTCGCAACGACCTGAAACTTCCTGACATCCAAGAGGCACGCGAAGTCTGGCATGGCGATTCTCTGCTGCGAGCGGACGACCGGCTTGATCTGTCCTTGGATGGAGTCTACCGGCGGGGAGAGTTTTATCTGCGTTGGCTTCAAGTAGTTAGTTCCTTCTTCTTTGGAACTCGATTCGGACGCTTCGCCACTTTGTATCTAATCATCCCATTTGGCGGAGCGGTGGTGATCGTTGAAGGAGCGCTTCATGTGCTTCATCTGTTTGGAAGCCACCATCACGAATCGGGGAGTGAATCGACGGCAGACCACGATGCGGATGCCAGCCCTTTCGCCATCCTCCCCGTAGCAGAACCGCAGAAACCAAATCCAGTAGCTGATTCTTCGAATCAATCGATCCAAGAGAATCGCAACAAAACCGGCACAACAGTCCCATCATCAGATGTATTATTGGATTCATCGCAGGAAGCATCGCTAGATCAAACAGAATCTATCGTTTCTGTTGCACCCAAGACCACCGATGAAGCAGTGGGTGAAATCCTATCTCAGCGAACAGAAACCTTTTCGCTGGTTCTAATACTGGGTTTGTTGCTGCTGGCTCTCATTCACGTGCCTTCGTTTCGAAAACAGATGCTGACGGGACTTACGAGAGCTTGGCGATTCCTGCGAGCGGTCGTCGTCGAGACCCCTCTGTTCTTGCTGAAGCTTCCCGTACTAACTCGATTATGGACATCCAAACCATTTGTACGGCTACGTCGATACATGGTGGTTCCATGCATTCTAGCCATCATAGTGGGACGAACCTTCCCTTGGTTGGCGGGATGGAATCCTTTGGAATGGTGGGGTGTAGCAACCATTGCCTTGCTGACCAGCACCATCCTGAATACACGCATGGGTCGGGATACCCAAGAAGTCACCCGCGACTGGATCGAGAATGCCTTGCATCAACTGCAAGCTCGGTTCGTCTTTGCGTTCATTGGTTGGATTGTGGACTTCTTTCGTTTGCTTCTGGGCACACTCGAACGAGTTCTGTACGCCGTTGATGAATGGCTACGTTTTCACAGCGACGAAAACTGGCTGTCTATTTTGGCAAAAGCGATCTTGGGAGTTGCTTGGTCCTTTGTCTCGTTCTTGATTCGTATATACGTTAATCTTTTAATTGAGCCAACGTTCCATCCCGTAAAACATTTCCCCGTCGTCACTGTGGCTCATAAGATCTTGCTACCTGCTCTGATCATGCTGGAAGGGAACATGGTTCACTTCTTAGGCCAATATGTAGGAACTCCTATCGCACGCTCGATCACCTGGTTCAATATCTTCTTCCTACCGGGATTCTTTGGGTTTGCGGTTTGGGAATTGAAAGAGAACTGGAAGCTCTACCTGTCCAATCGAATCAACCGCATCGGCCCCGTTCCCGTCGGAAGCCATGGTGAAACGCTGGCGCGCCTACTTCGCCCCGGATTTCACTCTGGCACATTACCTAAGATCTTTCGAAAGCTTCGCAAATTAGAGCACAGGGATTCGTCTCTTGGCCGATTTACGAGTCGTCGCTCCGCTCAGGAGCAGCTTCACCATGTCGAGCAAGCGATTCGATTTTTTGTCGATCGGGAACTCATTGCGTTGCTTCAGAAATCCCCATCGCTAGAAGACCTAAAGATAGCATGCACAACGATTCAAACCGCGTCCAATAGCTTTTCGGTAGAACTCGTATGTTCATCGCACCCCAATGAGCCTGCTCAGTTTCGATTTCAGGAACAGAGCGGATGGCTGATAGCCACGATCGCTCAAACGGGTTGGCTTGAGCTTATCCCCTCCGAGCAACGCAACTCGGTCCTGCATGCACTAGAAGGATTCTATCGCAAGGGCGGAATCGATTTGGTCCGCGAGCAACTGGAGAACAACTTGACTCGCGAGCACCCGTACGACATCGATTCGGAAGGTCTTCGCATTTGGCCTTCGCAGCAATTTGAGATGGAACTGGTTGCGAATCTGCGGGATGAAAAGATGATCGCTCCGCTTCCCTCGCTTCAAGCGAGCCAGGCGGGGCTGAAGCCGATCGAGCGAGAGAAGATCGTTTTTTCCGCAACGGAAACCGAGTGGACTCAATGGGAAAGAACTTGGTTATCAAAAGAATCTTCCAGCGACGAGAGCAGTAAGATTCAACTGGAAACAAAGCGTTGATAGGCCACTTGACCCTATCTAGAACCGAAGAATCAGATCGGCAGTGATTCGATTTTCAAGAATCCCGCGACTGTTAAAGGCAATACCGTTTAAAAAGTAGCAGGCACACTCCGTGTGCCGTCCGCCGAGCCTCAAAAAGCTTTGCTTTTCGAGGGTTACGGCACATGGAATGTGCCTACTACTTTGCTTCATGGAACGGTATTGCTGTTAAACGATTGGGTCGAGCCTTCGGGGTCGGGTACGGTTTCGTCTACCTGCCACGATTTTATGTCTGATCGGTCTAAGTTTTGCACTTACATTAGCTAGCCGCATTGATTCACGTGGGACCGGATGCGGTCGTCTGGGCAAAATGGCTTTAAGAAATATCCAAAGCAAAGGAGAGCATATGTTCGATTGGTTCAAACGCATCCCCCCGACCCAAGCTTTAGGTTGGGGAGCTATTGGTTTGTTAGCAATTTTGATCGTGTTGATTTTTGTGCGACGCCTGGCTGGGTTTGGCGGATAGAGTCCGCACGTGACTAAATCCCCATGTCGGCAAGTCGCTCGGCAATGATCGCCAAGTTGGTGGTCAGTTGCGGATGCTGGACTTCAAAATCACGGATAAGCTTATCGACTCGCTGTTGAAAGGTCCCCTCGTCGGGGACCTTCGTTTCCAAAAAGGGATCGTCGGCCGGATGGGGGCTCGCTAACGCTGTTTGAATTTCGCCGATGAGAGTCTTCAGTTTCTCTCTTGTCGCCGAATCGATGGCAGGCGCGTCGACCAAGCATTGGTGAAAGGCTTCCAGTTCTGTAGCTAGCTTATCTTGCGTCATGCTAATGTGCCTTCCTATTCTAGACCTTCGCGCAGCATAGTGTGACATGCTACGCAACTGGTGGTCAATTGGTTAAATGCGAGGGTTGCCCCCTCGACGTTCTTTCGCTTGGAATGGCGGATTAGTTCTTGGTTTGCCAATCGAAAGCTCTGCATCTGGGTCTGATAGTCCTTGTTGCGACGCACCAGCCCTTCTATCCGTCCGAGCCTTTGCATTTGCTCTGCATCTTTTGCCATCGTGTCGAAATCGCCGGTCGTTAATGATTCCAAGATAGCCTTAGACAGCTCAAGTTTCTTGGCCATCCAGAAGCTCATCGTCTTCTCGCTTGTGACCTTGGGCACATCGTCGTCAGTCGACTGATTGGTTGGGGCAGGTACCGGAGTTTGGCTGGGCGGTTGCTGCTGCTGGCAGAAAGCGGCCCAAGAGAGGATACCAGAACCAACAAGTAACATTATCATCCGCATAGGAATCGAGCCTTTCAGGAGTTATTAGAAGTTGATCGCGAACAGTGCGTCCTGCGATCTACGTCAACCAATCTAAGTTCACCAAGTTGCTTTTTAGGATGCAACTTGCATTCCAGAATCATCGCAAGGCCGTGTCAAACCACAATGAAACGAAAAGGGTGGTGTTTAGCGTCGATAGATCGGCATCCCGGAACGCTCATACTCGTCACCCACCACCGGAATCTGGATCACGCGATTCGGCACTTCGGCGATTCGAAGAATATCGCGACAATGTGTGTGGCAGTTGATGCAGGTGGAAATGGTTTGGATGTAGCTGAACCCCGCCCCTTCCAAATTCTGTTGATCCGCGAGATCGGATAAACTGGAAGCTTGACGGCGTAATTCCGTCTTATAATGCCCGTAAACAGGGTCGGGATGCGATTCCCACTGCGACGCATCGCAAATGGTCATCATGTCCTTCGCACCACGTTTAATCTCCCCAAAATCCTTAGAGACAAGCCCCGTAACCACTCTTTGTGTGCTGGCCAATTTTGCCAACATCAACCCGGGCATATTCTGTTCCTGCGATGGCTGTTGGTTGTTCCCCCAAGCTGCGGACAAAACAGTGACGCCCGTTCCAAGAGCCAGGACGGCCCCTACCCAAACCCAAGTTCGTTTCGATTTCATGATGGTCTCCGTTCCATTCTAAAACTGTATTGACTCTAACTTGTTATCGGATCGTTTTTGAGCCTATCTTCAAAACTTGTCTTGGTCGAACACAACATGCACGAAATCGGTGATCATTCTTTCCTCTCCCTTTTCGCGCCCAACTTCTCCATTTTCCGTTGCTCACCTTAAAAGACACACCTACATGCACAACTGTGCCAAAGTGACCCATGCGACTGTGCAAGACCGGAGGTTTTTTGAATCCATGGGAAAGGTGGTTTTTCGTACTCGTACTCCTGCTCAGCACCTGCGGTGCTCGTACTCGACCACCGTGTTTCGAGTACGAGTGAGAGCTAGTTGCGTTGGATGGACCTCCTGCTTGTTTCACGATTTGAATTACAATCCATTGATGTTATGTGCAAGTTGAGTGTTGGTATGTTTTTTGCTTTTGGTCGCGTGAGACTCTCCCGCCACCGCCAACACGAAATAAGAATCATCATGAAAGTACTACTAACCACTGACGGTTCCCAATCGGCAGAACAAGCCATTCGATGGTTCTCACGCTTTCCCTTAGAACATAGTGCCTCGTACGAGGTGATGACTGTTGCACATTTTCACGTTTATGGTGTGACTCCGGCAGCGGTTTTTGATGAAACGATTCGCCTGGAGAGCAAACACGCAGACGAATCCTTTCAGCGGGCTTCGGCCATCTTAAAGGAAGTTGGAATTTCGGGGGTGCATGTCGCACGCGTCGGGAATGCGGCTGACGAGATTACGAATTACGCTCAAGAACAGAACGTCGACTTAATCGTCGTTGGCGCGCAAGGCAGGGGTCTGTTGGAACGGATGCTTATCGGAAGCAACAGCGAAACAGTAGCTCAGAACGCAACGTGCTCGGTTCTTGTAGTACGGCCACAAGCTGACCAAACAGAACAAGACCAAACAGAACAAGTCGGTGAACCACTGAGCCTGATCCTTGCGTCCGATGGTTCCGAGACGGATCGCTTACTAGCGTCCCAAATCAACGCACTACATCTTTCCAGCCAAACAAAAATTCAACTGATTTCTGTTGTCGAACATCCCTACTTGCTAGAACCAGGATACGAGTACGATCCTCAGATAACCCAGGAAGCAACCACGGCCTTAAATCGATTGGCCGATGAATTATCACCTAGCGCGAATCATATCGACAAGCATGTCTTGGAAAAGCCTCACGTGGCGGATGCAATCTTGGATTACCTTGGTGATCAAAAGGCGGATGTGCTTGTTTTGGGTGACAAGGGGCGGTCTGCCGTGAGTCGATTTTTCGTGGGAAGCGTTTCTCGGGGGTTGCTGCGTCATGCACCTTGTTCAGTCTTGCTGATAAGAAAGCGATGAGCATCCGGCCTCTCGTCCAATAGAAACGCCTCGAGTTATTCGGACTCACGGAGATCCTTTGTCTCGCATGCTCAATCAAGGGCGGGCTTGGTTGTTTCGAAAAGGGCCCGTATATGATGTTCTTCACCATACACCGTAACGACATCTCCGATACTCAATGCCGTATCAGCGCTTGGGATGCCCGGCAGATCTTTGCCACCTGACTTGATGGACAAAACAATGACACCGTGATCCCAGGGACGTGAATGCCGGAGCGACTGGTTCGCGATTGGCGAGTCACCCATGATTTCAACCTGCGAGATCACATAACCATGCTGGATTCGAAGCAACAATTCGTAATCCATGACACGAACCAAGCCAGTCTGCTCAAGAGTCCGCTGAATCATCTTGTCGATGGCGCGCTGAACCCAACCGACTCGGGTTAGGTACAAAAGCAAACAAAGCCCACAAACGAGCCCACCAACAATCAGTAACGGGCGGAATCCGCTCGAATTCTGTACCATGGTTGCGATCAGGGTTGCCGCCGCAGAGGTAACGCCGATGTTTCCTGCAAGGATCAGATCGCGAATGATCCGACGACGAACGGGATGA
The DNA here is from genome assembly GCA_044359895.1 of Pirellula sp. GTDB lineage: Bacteria > Planctomycetota > Planctomycetia > Pirellulales > Pirellulaceae > JBKCUI01. Next base: position 4,399 of record JBIKLJ010000055.1, on the reverse strand, counting down.
TTCACCACCATTTCTGCTTCGCGAGTCGTAAATCCAACACCGAAGAACGCGGAATAACTCTGGAAACTCGCGGTATCCCAGCTTAGCCCCGTCATCATCAAGGCCGTCGTGCCTGCACGAACGGCCAAAAGCGAGACCATCGCAATCACGATGAGGGATACGATCGCTGCCATACTTTTTTACCCTACACTCATTCGAGGAATTGGTTTACGTTCGCAGCTTATGGACCCTAGCCACGTGACTTTTCGAGAAGCACCATCATGATCATGGATAGCAAAGCTCGGAGCTCGTCGTCCTCGTCCAGTTCCGCTAATTTTTCGATCACAAAATAGCGTTCGAAGATCGAAGGTTTCTTAAGCGCACGCAGAGCGGGAGTACCGTCTGCCATGGAGATCAGGTAGGTGGGGTTGAGCAAATAGATAGCCAAAAATCCCACAAAAGGAATCTCGCCCAACAAAGACTCAAGTACCTTTTTCCAGGGATTCTCTTCCTGCAGATTCATGTCGACGACATTGTTTTCGATGATCTCATAATGGGCCGACCACAACGATCGCATACCGCGACGTCGAACGGCCCCCCAATCCGAACCGTCGGCTGCAGTAAAGTGGTAGTTGGCAGAGAAATCGATAATGCGATCGGCGTTGATTTCAAACAGCTTCTTCTGCATCGAATCGTCTGAAAACACCTCGATCTTTTCTTTGAACCGAAACATCTTTTGTTTCACAAATAAAATCGACTGGCCATCCGCATCGCGCACGGTAATCTGCTGCGAAAGGGAAAAAATCGTGAAACGCAGATCCAATGGATACTTCATACCAAGCTCCGATACACTGGCTATAAAAGTGGCGATGGGAATCAAAAATCAACTGCTGCGATTGTACTCGAATCAAAATCGAACTGGATTCGAACAACATACTTTCGAAACGCGGCGGAGAAAAACCGAAACATCCGGTCGATTCTTGGCTAGAACCTTACTTGGGAGCGCAACCATGGTTAACATATCGATGTTTCCCTGGGGTGCTTTGGAGTGTTTAAAATGTGCGTTTCCAAAGCATTTCGTGTCACGCTGATCGAGTTTGCAGCCCATTCCTACCGCGAGAATCATCATGCTCATACTTCCTTTTCGCAACGGCCTTTTGCCCTTGGCAATAATCCTGTGCGCAACCTGCTGGACTGGCTCCCTTTCAGCCAAAGACACCAAGCTCGATAACCAACCCAATATTATAGTGGTGCTTGCAGATGATTTGGGCATCTCGGATCTCCATTGCTACGGTCGCAAAGATCACAACACACCCAATCTTGATCTGCTTGCAAGCCAAGGCATTCGCTACACCAGCGCCTACTGCGGCTTATCGATTTGTTCGGCATCCCGAGCCGCATTGCTGACTGGCAAGTCATCGGCTCGATTGCATCTGACCAATTATCTTCCGGGCCGACCCGATGCAGAATCCCAGTTGCTATCGAGTCCCAGAATTCAGCCGAACCTACCGCTCGAGGAAACCACACTGGCAGAAGCTCTGCAAGCCGCAGGTTACCGAACGGGATTGTTTGGGAAATGGCATCTTGGTGGAGGTGCTTCTGGACCGACGCACCAAGGTTTCGAAGTCGCAAAAGAGTTCTCCGACAAGGGCACGTTGGACGAGAAAGAAGGGGGCAAGAATGAATTTGCCATTGTCGATGCAGCTATCGAATTCTTGAAATCAAGCACCGACAAGCCAACCTTTTGCTACATCCCACAACACTCGCCCCACATCAATCTTGCTGCTCAAGAAGCACTCATCCAACAAAATGCTTCAGCCTTCAATCCGCTGTATGCAGCCACCATCGAATCGCTCGATCAATCCATCGGAAAGCTGATGTCGGCAATCGACTCTTTAACACGCCCGACGATTGTGATCTTTACCAGTGATAACGGAGGCCTACACGTACCCGAAGGTAACGGACAACCGGCAACTCACAACGAACCGTTCCGTGCAGGCAAAGGGTACCTGTATGAAGGTGGAATTCGAATCCCCTTGGTCGTGCGATGGACAGGAACCATTGAAAAAGAACAGATCGTCGATGCCCCAGTGTCACTTATGGATCTGATGCCAACCTTGATGGAAGTGGCTGGCGTTGAACCTGCGAAAGCCATTGGACCACTGGACGGTATCAGCCTCAAATCGAGCTGGTTGCAAGGTGGGCGTGGCACGCTGGCGATGGACCGATCGATGTATTGGCACTTCCCACATTACACCAACCAAGGTAGCCGCCCCGCTGCGGCCATGCTGCAAGGCAAATGGAAGCTTGTGGAAACGCTTGATGATGGAAGCATCGAATTGTTTGACCTGGAAAAAGATATCGGGGAAAAAATGAACGTGGCCGGTCAGTTTGTGGAACAAACGGAACAGATGAAAAATGCCCTGCATCGGTGGCAAAAGAGTGTTGGAGCTCAGTTCGGAAAAGCCAATCCGTTAGCCAAAGCGGACCTCCATCGAGCCATCTACCTAGACCAGGACCCGAGCCGACTTGACTCCAGCCGCGGCGCGAAAGATGTAGCAGAAGCATGGCGAAACTGGCGCAAAGAAATGAATCGCGTTGTCGCAGGCAAAAAGCCGTCCCTGAAAGTGGTAGATGGCGAAATCCGACTAACCCCTTCTGCTTCAGTAACTCATGGGAAAAAAATAATCTACGAACCTCAACCTAACAAGAACGTGGTAGGGTACTGGACCGAGGTGGAGGACTGGGTCGACTGGGAATTGAAGGTTCCCAAAGAGGGTAGCTACGAGATTGAAGTGCATTGCGGATGCGCCGGCGGAGGTTCCTTGGTAGCCCTTCAGGTGGGAGATTCTTCCTACGAATGGACGGTTCGAGACACAGGTCATTTTCAAAATATCATAATCGAGAATGTGGGGAAGACATGGCTTCCTGCAGGCACCACCCGGCTGGCTGTTCGTCCAAAGTCCAAAGCGGGCGTTGCCATCATGGACATTCGTCAAATCGTCCTTCGACCATCGCAAGACGATGTCGTTGCTATTTCAGATCGAGCGAAAGAGATTCATGAGCGAAGCTACGTATGGGACGGGCACAACGATTTGCCCTGGGCTTTGCGAGAGAGGAACGATCTGAACGTCAAGAAAACGAATTTATTCCACGAACCGTCTTTGCATACGGATATCCCTCGATTGCGAGCGGGAAATGTTGGAGCTCAGTTTTGGTCGGTCTTCGTTCCTGCGAATACGGTCAAGACCGAAAAATCGTTTCAAATGACCTTAGAACAAATCGCTTGCGTGCGAGCGATCCTGGCGAAGTACCCAGACGTTTTCGAATTTGCATCCAATGCATCGGATGTCGAGCGAATTCGCAAGGCGGGCAAAATTGCGTCGCTGATGGGGGTCGAAGGAGGTCATTCGATTGAAAACTCGATCGCCAAGTTGCGAGAACTTTACTCCCAAGGTGTTCGATACATGACGTTAACGCATGGCGACACTCTGGATTGGGCCGACGCGGCTACGGATCAAGCGAAAAGCGACGGCCTATCCCCATTTGGTGAAGAAGTCGTTCGCGAAATGAATCGGCTTGGAATGCTGGTAGACCTATCGCACGTCTCGCCTGCGACCATGAACGATGCGTTGGACATTACCACCGCGCCGGTCATCTTTTCCCATTCCTCTGCGAAAGCAGTTGCGGATCACCCACGCAATGTTCCGGACGATGTGTTGCTTCGCTTGAAGACGAACGGTGGGCTCGTGATGATTAACTTTTTCAGTGGATTTGTGGTGCCCGAATCCGCCAAGAACATGAACGACATGTTCGACGTTCGTCGAAAGCTAGAGAAAGAGCTAGGTACGAATAATGAATCCGATGAATTCAAAAAGGCGATGGCCACTTGGCGAGCCACTCACCCGATCATTCCTGGTGATGCGAACATTGTCGTCGAGCATATCGATCACATCGCCAAGGTCGCTGGCGTAGATCATGTTGGAATAGGAAGCGATTTCGATGGCATCTCGACGTTGCCCGATGGCTTAGAAGACGTTTCTAAGTACCCCATCCTAACAGAGTTGTTGCTTCGCAAGGGCTACTCAGAAACCGACATTCAGAAGATCCTTTCGGGCAACATGATGCGAGTCATGAAAGCCATGGAATCAGCCAAAGGAAAGTAACGCGCAGGAGAGCCTCGTGCCCTTCTTCGCAACAGGTTTGGTGCGCTAACACGGTGCACCCTTCAAGACCGCATTCTGCTTCCGTCGAGTTTATCTCGGCGGAGCGCACAACTGAAAGCTACCAAAAGACGCAAACGTTGGCCCGCGACCGGGACGAGCCCGACGGAGGCCCAAAATGAAAATGAGATTTCAAGATGAGAGTCGCTTGTAGCTTCCAGTTGTAGCTTCCGATTGGGGTGAACCCAACGGAAAGC
>JBIKLJ010000054.1:0-26899 GCA_044359895.1 Pirellula sp. | reverse complement strand
AAAGGCGACCAAATTGCTCCCTGATTTTTGCGTCCCCGACAAGACGCCTCGCTATCGAAAGCAACCTGGGGAAATCTCCAGTTTCCGCGATACAGTCGTCAATTCCTATGACTTCACGAACGGACCCACCGGCGTAACCAATCGTTGGCTTGCCGCATGCCATCGCCTCACAGACGCTCATTCCAAAGGTTTCATACTCACTCGTGCTAACAGAAATATCGATTGCCTGATGCACGGGTTCAATATCCACTAGATCGCCTACAAACAAAACATGTTTCTTGAGATCCTCTCGATCTATCATTTTGTGGAGCTCCGACGTGTAATCCATCTCATCAGCAACTGGACCACCAGCAATCACACCTCGAATTTCTGGAAATTCAGACCGTAGAACGGAAACAAGGCGGATAAAATCCTCGACCCTTTTTCTCCTTCGAAAAGCGCACGCAATTCCAAGAACAACGTTATTGGGGGTAAATCCTAACGAGTTTCGAAGCTCGCTTCCGGATGCCACTCGGACGCCAAAACGACTCGGATCTACGCCCATTGGCAACACGATTTCAAGGCTGTTATCGAGGAGGCCCTCTACCGCCTTGGATGAATCACTTTTCTGTGACTGAGCGGTCCAGATCACTGCGGTTGGTGGATGCTGGTTTCCAAATGCCCATTCGGTAAAACCACGTTCCAGTCTGTATTGGACGTGGCACACGGTTGGAACGTTAAGCCATTTACCCAGTCGCCACGCAAAGGGAAAACAATTGTGCTCCATGCAATGAATCAATTCTATACGGCGTCTTCGAAGCAACATGAAAGCACGGCTCATGCTCAAGAGACTGCCTAAAAATCTTTCTTTCGATAAAGGTTCTGCACTCGAAAACCTATTCGTAAATCCCCTTGAATCCAACCATTCCTTTAGTGGTCCCTGTCGAGGAAGCAACACCGTCGATTCGATCCCGCACTCCCGCCCCAGTTCGAACCAATCGAGAAACACCCTCGCAGTGCTTCCCAAATTTGGGTTGTTAGAGACGTACGCTATTCGTTTGGGCGTGCTCATCTTAAATGTTCATGTCAATAAGCATGGCATCCAGACTCAAACCATTTTCCAAATCAGGCCTGAAGAACATTGGTAGTCGCTATACCGCTCACTTACGCCCCAGGTACTCTAAACATGCTTTGCTTTCATCCATAACCATCTGTTTCCAGGACCGCGCATTTCATCCGTAGCCATACTCATCATCTCATCATCAACACCGAGTTCCTTTCCTAGGCTCATAACGCCGACAGGAAGCTCGCAATCATCCAAGACACTGATTTCGTGGGAATTGGAAAAGCGTTCTATAAGGCGGTCCGTCACGCCAGGAACGATGAAATCGTGCGTCTCCACCAGGATGTCACACTTGTCAAGTTCGCGAACGGATTCAGAATCCAAGATATCTTTTTCAGCCCCTTCGCAATCAAGGAAAACCAATTTCAAACCGTTTCCCGCGGAAAGTTCTGACGAAAGCAAGTTTCTATCGCAATATCCACGAATTTGAATTCGATTTAAACAGTTGTTTAAGCTCGCGATTTTCCTTATTGCATCGTGCTTAGCAAGATCCGCCTCGAAACAAACCACCCTGCAATCGGGCTTTCTGTAGGCAAGACCACACGCGTAGTAACCTTCGGCGGCACCGATGTCTATGATCAGTTCATAGTCTGTTTCGCATATAGATTCAATTACTTCCCTGAGTGGATACTCGTAAAAACCTATGACTTTTTGCGTAAACCACTCTTTATTGAAGGACTTGATGTACTTCATTCCAGAAAATGGGCCAGATAAAATAACCGCAACAGGATCTGCTGTAATTTGGTTCATCACTTCTTGTCTAGCTCTATTGTGACGATGCCTGCGGCGTCTGCTGTTTAAGAAAGATTTTCTCCACACCCGATCGGTCAAAAACCAGTAAATTAACTTAATTTTATTTTGTTCCATGCCGAGAATGCCTCTATTGCCAAAAAGTTATAAGCTCCAATACTTACGTAATACTATGCGCAAACGAAACGCATCATCCAGCAAAAAAAGAAACTTAAGAAACTAGGTTTGAAAAGAGAAGAAACAAGCGTTTTCCAATAGGACAAATTTTTAGGCGTTAGTGAGATAGCATGTAGGTAAGCCCTCCTTGCCAAACGGGCCTTGCCCCATTTCCAATAGACGCTATATCCCAATTGCCACATATACAATTCCGCCAGTCGAGATCGCAAACGCCTCATCCCTGGCTCGCCGATTTCAATCTGCTTGGGTAAATTCTCGAAACCCTCAATCAGCCCTTTAATGAGCTTTTCTTTCTTGGGAAAGTTCATCACGGTCGCTGAACCACTGGAGTTGCTGTCGTGAACCCGATACTCGACATGAACGTTGTCGAAATAGGCAAAACGCATCCCAGCATGAATGGCCCGCGGTATCACGGCTTGATCCTCCGCCTCATTGTAAAATTCCGTCACAAATCGGCGTTCCTGAAAAAAGGATCTCCTTATGACGGAATTCTGCAAGCCCGCATAAAGGCCTACTCCACCCAAAACGTTTTCCAGTAGATCCTTCGTCTCGATAAGATGCAAATCTCCCCGTTTTTCAAAAGCAAGTAACAGGAAGTCTTGCGGCCTGCCCTCCGTATAAAAACAATTTTCAGACAAGATCTGTTTGGTACTTAAGTCGACAATACGACTTGCTCCATATACCCAATCGACATCCTTGTATCGCTCCATCGCCTCGACACAATCCCGTAAATGATGCGGCAACCAGGAATCATCGCTGTCGTAAAACGCAACATACGTTCCGCGGGCGGCATCCAAACCACGGTTGCGCGCCGCATAGGCTCCTTGATTGTTTTGGTAAATGTATTGCCAGGGTTGAACCAAACTCTTCAAACGTTGCGCAAAATAATCTCCGGTGCCGTCTGTGCTTCCGTCGTCTACAACGATCAACTCCCAATCCTGGAACTCCTGTGACGCAATTGAACGGATCGCTTCCTCCAAGAAACCTAGCCGGTTGTAGGTGGGGAGGATGATGCTTACTCTGGGAACCTTTAGTCCGTTGCTCATCGATCTATCGTTGCCAACGGTGCAAATACTTCATGAATTGAATTCATACTCGATCATGTCTCAGATGGGGTGACGATTTGTGCGTACTCAAGCCAATCGCCGACGATTCGCAAACACACTGGACGTGCAATCATCGGTTGCCAACCCAACTCCCGACGGGCTAACTCGCTACGGACCGTCGCAGGACGTGGCAAGATCCTCAGTTGCTCCTTGCATGCCTCGGCCGATTCTGGCCGATAAGTTGCTGCAGTACCAAGCCCAGCGAGCTTCTTGACTCGCCGCTTCCAGGTCGGTTTGCTCTCCAACCACTGCCTTGCAACCGATCCAACATCCGTCTGCCATGCGAAGGCCTTTAATACCTCCTTGACTTCCTCGGACTTGGCCAATCCCAAAATCGTACCCGATTTTGCAGATCGCTTACTACCCTCCGAACCCTGTGGAGAGCAAGCCTGCGGTTCGGTCCGAAACGTCATTCCAAAGCGTTTCGCAAAATATCGATAAAATTCGCCCCAGGTCATCCCATCGTCATCAGCCAACGTGTAGGTTTTGCCCAAGCTGATCTTGTTTTCCAACGATCGAACGATCGCTTCGCAAAGGGAGTCGACATAGACGGTGTTCGATGGCGTATGCTCGGCTCCACTGAGTACCAATCGACCCTCCGCCATCGCTCGAATGGGGTTGGTGATAAAGGTCTTTCCATAAGGCCCATAGACACAGCCTGGGCGAATCACCGTGAAGGGAACCGAGCCGTTGCGAACGGCTAGTTCTGCACACAACTTGCTCTCTCCATACGTGTTCCCTTTTCCAGGTTGGGTTGGAGTTTGCTCATCGATCGTGCCGGTATGATGCTCCGAATGCACAGCGATGGTGCTGATGTGCACCAAGTGCTCTAGCCCAGAGGCCTGTGCGGCTTGGAGTAAATTCTTGGTTCCACCGACGGTGATCTCAAGGACCCGTTTGGGGTTCCCTGTTTCAGTACCGATCGCGCAGTGCACGATCGCATCGCATCCTGCAACAAGCCGTTGGACCGACTCATAGTCCCCAAGGTCGGCTTGCACCATCTCGGTATCCAAGCGGGCGATGCGGCTGGCGTTGGCGGGGTTGTGGATAGCCGAGCGAACCTGGTATCCTGTGCGTTGCGAGAGAATCTCGGCCACGCGACAACCGATGAATCCGCTGGCACCTGTGATCAAGACCTTGCGGGGTTTGTCCAAGACTTTTGCATCGACCGGCACTTTTCGATCGATCAGGGGATGAGGTTCCCAGGAGTGACTCATGGCTTGTCGCACCGAATAGCAATCGTCGATGAGCTTCATCACCGGTAGAGCCGATTCGCCGGAGAGCTTCGGCTGGGTCTTGTGCTCGATCGCATCGAACCAGTCGTCAATTTCGTCCCTGAAGTTTTTCAGCCAGGGGGTTTCGCGTTCTTTGTCCCAGGCCATCGAAAACTCTGCGGTCCCGGAGCCATGAACCGAGTCATGAAGGTGCCAATCTTTTTTGCGAATCAACACTCGGTAGCGATCCGAGGGTGGGATCACCAGGTCACCGTCGCGGCATTTCACAACGAATTCGTTCGGCAATGCGTGCGTGCGGCTGATTTCGACCGTCCCCTCGACGGGCGAACCGGAGTGGGTTAATCGCAATTTGGCAACGCAGTTGGCTTCGATCCCCCCGAGAGAATCGTCGCCGTATTCGAGGACTTGGCTGGGCCCATCGAATAGGTACAGAAGTTGGTCAAAATAGTGGGGCCCCATGTCCATCAGCACCCCGCCGCCGGCTTGGGCTTTGAGCATATTGCCCAGCGAGACGGCTTCCCAGCCGTAAACAGCCCCACCTTGGACGTGGAAGCTTATGGGGGGGCCCAGCATGTTCGAGTCGATGGCATTTTTGAGCAATCGGAGCGAGGGGAGGAGTCTACGAAAGACAGCTACGGACAAAACAGCCTGATGGGCTTTAGCCGTTTGGACCATTTTTTCGGCGTCGGCGGCATTGGTCGCGATTGGTTTTTCGACCAGGACGTGAATGCCTTTGGCAAGAAGTTCCAGTGCGGCGGGTGCATGATGAAACGGGGGGGTGCACAGGATCACCGCATCGGTATTGGATGCATTCAGGGGCGCTGTGTCCTCGGCTACCAACGGGACTCCGTAGGCTTGCGCAAGTTCTCTTGCGCGGGAGCCATTCCGGTCTACCAGCGCCGAGAGTTGTGCTTTTTCATGTCCGGCGATGATGGGCATATGGTATTTTTCGGCGACTGCTCCGCAGCCGACGATCGCGACCCGTATCCCACCGGACTGATCCCTAACACGCCTCATTGACTTGGATACTCTTCTTCTTTGGGAAACGGATATTTTGTGAATGATGAAGCCGAGAAGCCCCGGACTATTGACCACGTGAATTGTTAACTACGATCAGGTTTCCAAATTTATTACACAAACGTTTTGGCTGTGTCACGCTGTGTCACCGGTCGTCGCGCTTGCCGGCCTAACACTTATAAAAGGCTTTTCGCAAACAAGATAAAAGAGGTAACACATTGTGCATGTCAGTAGGATTACAGACACATCGAAAACGATGCTGTCGATGCTCAGGAACTGTCTAGCGACTTGAACCGAAAGATGCTTCAATATGTTATGCAAAAGGTAGAGCGAGTAGGACATGGCCCCTAGGCCCATAAGGACGGCAACCACATTGCGAATTACGGCAGTCTTTGACGCGAGCACCTTTGCAACAAAACGCCCTTCAAGGCTTTCCACTAACAGCAAAACCATCGCGAACCATGCTGCGAAGGCAAAATGAGATAAGGGTAACTCAACCGCAATCCAGTAAAACGCGAGAAATATTGCTCCTAATGCACAACACCAAGCGATTGGCAAAGTCCGAGAGGGCAGCACACGCGAAGGGATCAACCCTTTATCGAATAAAAAATACAGAAACACACCGAGAGCAAATTGTGGCCAATAGGGTAGAAATAGACCGGTCGAAAAACTAGCAGGAAAAAAAGTGAAGGGAATGCTTGCGATTGTTAAACCCAAAAAAAAAGGGTAGATGCGTCTCGTCCACAACGCAATCCCCATCGCCAAATAGAATTGCACTTCAATAGCAAGCGTCCAATACACACCATTGAAGGCACCAAACTTCTGATCCAAACTTGTTACCCCAGGGATGACTGCAAATGCCTGTGTGAGTGTAGCCAACTTGAACCAATCTTGGAAGTTGAAGCTTAGATAAGACGGAGTAGGAACAACAAAAAAACCGGTTTTGAAACAGCTCAACAATTCAATCGCAAATGGAATGCAGACAACGGTAAAAATCGAAAACCAGAAAGGAGGATAGATCCTCTTGAATCTACGTTTTAAAAAATTCCAAACGGACTGCTGCTTTCTTTGGTTACCTACAGCAGACGCAGCGATACAAAAACCTGACAACACAAAAAACATAGGTACGCCTAGGTCTCCAGCTTTCAGAACATTATGCAAACTTGGAAAAGTTGCCTGAAATGCATCTGAGAATCGAAAATGGTGACAAAAAACCCAAATCGCAGCGAAGCCTCGTAAAAGCTCAATAATCGCAAAACGCATAAATGCTATTTATTTTGCCAAATGTGATCAAAACAGACGGGGCCAGGAGTACTTGGATATGGGAAGGTTCTGCCTCGATAAACTCCATCCTCCACATCAAACGTAATCTCGCCTAGAATCTGATCCTGCACTTCCCGGTTCATGGTCAGCGTAACGTCTAAGGTGTAGCGACCGTATCTCAGCGGGCATTCGGGGATGTAGCATTCAAAGGTATCGCTAGGAACTCCATCGAGTTGATCTTCTTGATTTCGTCTCCAGGAATCCAAGTTCGATATTGCATTCCCAGCGGAATCACGAATGGTGAATGAAATGTCTATTTCTTTCACTTTCTGGGAGAGAACGAACGTAAAACATACAGGTCCACCTAATGAAATGATTCCGCCACGGGATGATCGTTCACTGCCAATTTGCAATTTAAGTAGTCTGCACTTGCCATGGTTTGGACAATCCTTTTGAGCGATCCAATTACCTGTTTCGCTGGACTGCGATCGATTGTACGTTTCGACAACTCGATTGATTTCTCCAAATTCCGCAACCCTGCCCTCAGCTAGATAGAGTCCCTTGGAACAAAGTTGCTGTATCACTCCTATCTGGTGGCTGACAAATAAAACCGTCCGCCCACCTCCGGCAATGTGACCCATGCGGGACATACATTTCTTCTGAAACTCTGTATCGCCAACGGCCAATACCTCATCGATGATCAAAATCTCGGGATCGAGAAAGGCTGCAACTGCGAACGCCAACCGAACCCGCATTCCGGACGAATATCTTTTTACAGGTGTTTCTAAGAACTTTTCGACTCCCGAAAAATCGACAATCTCATCAAACTTGGTGTCGATTTCGCGTTTGGTCATACCGAGAATCGTACCGTTCAAGTAAACGTTCTCCCGACCGGAAAGTTCTGGATGAAAACCAGTTCCTACTTCGAGCAAGCTGGAAACTCTACCTCGAAGGCATACTTGTCCAGACGTTGGCTCCGTGATTCGACTGAGAATCTTGAGTAAGGTACTCTTGCCGGCTCCGTTGCGTCCGATGATTCCCACCACTTCCCCAGTTTGGACTTCAAAGGACACATCGCGCAATGCCCAATGAATATCTTCATTGAAGTTGGAGGTCTCGTTTTCCACAGCAGTCGGTTGGCGAAAGGTTCGATATCTCCGGAATGGCGCAGTTACGGAGTCCCGCAACAAACCAACCAAGCTATCGGCTCGTTCTTGTTTTTTTCCAACGCGATAAGCTTTGCTTAAATTCTCGGCGAAAATGATAGAGGTCATGGGTGCTTAGTGCTTAGTGCTACGCGACGTCCGCGAAAATCCGTTCCTGTTTTCGGAAGTGTAGTAGACCTATTGTGAACAGAAGCATTGAGGTAACGAGGCCTGACGCTATCCACGACCAGGGCATCTCTCGTGTTCCCAAAAGTGCCGACCGAAACCCTTCGATCACACATACCATGGGATTGAGTGCATAATAAGGCTGAATCCACGCTGGAACGAAAGACGCTGGATAAACAACAGGTGCCGCATACATCAACAACTGGACCAAAAAGTTCATCGCATGTTTAACGTCTCGATACTGGATCGCCAAGGATGTCAAAATCATCCCCAACCCGCCAGCGGTCATCATCATGATTACGACCAACAAGGGCAACACAACGATTCCTACGGTGGGTGCTCTTTGATACCAAAGCATCATCCCTGCCAAAACAACCAACGCAATTCCAAGATCTACCAACTTGGCAAGAATTGCCGAAAGCGGCAACACGAGTCGGGGAAAGTAAACTTTGCTGAGCATATCCGCCTGAGCGACTAAGCTATTTCCTGTTTCCAGCAATGAGTTGGAAAAGTAAGCCCATGGAACCAACGCACAAAAGCTGAACAATGCATAAGGAACCCCATCGGATTCCATCTTGGCAAACATTCCGAAAACAATGGTGAAAACCAACATGGACAAAAGCGGTTGGAGGACTGCCCAGCCGATTCCTATAACGCTCTGAGCGTACAAAACTTTGATGTTTTTCCAGGTTAGAAACCAGAGTAAATCCCTATAGCGATATAGCTCAGATAGATTGATCAGTTGCCAACCCTCGGTTCGGCGGATCAGCATTTCGTGCGGTAATTTTGCCCCAGGTTCTTGTTTCTGAATCAACATTCCAATTTTCGCATTCATTTGACTAACTGAGTGCAGATTACCACCGGCGAACAGAGTGCTGTTTTCGAGGTTGCGCGGACTTCGTTCCTGTAGGTGACCAACTTGAGGGATCGACACCCTTGACAAATCCAACTCTGGAGTATGATTGCGTCGGCTAAACCAAACGTTCGGTTTACTATAGATCTAAACTGCCTAGTTGCTTCGGTGAAAGTTAGGTTGCACTTGAAATACCGAGCGGATTCTGGCAAATATACCGAATTTTACTATTGATCTATAATTAAGGTTCTATTGGCTACACTCTTCGTTAATCCTATGGTTTCTACGGGGCGACATACGCAAAAATGGCTTTTAACAAATGAAAGAAAAAACCAAAAATCCTAAAATGGTTGCTAACATCCCGGATAGATCTCGAAACCAATCAGGCGAATTAATGTTACGAGTGAATATACTGGAAATTAAGAAGAGCTTTGCATGGATTGGGTAAATGGAATAGGAAGCGGCCCCAAGAATGGATGCAACCGCCATCAAGCATTCGTTGGAGGTGTTACTAGCCTTTGGTTCATCCTTTATTCTCAACGAAACCTGGTGAAACGGGTCCAGGAATATCTCCATTCCGATTTCGTGCCTCAACATCATCATTTTCTTCTGGGCCTTTCGCTATTCACGGTTTCTTAGCCACTTGCAAGGGACCCCGGCAGCAAGCACTTTGTCTCCGATTGGCTTGGTTACGACGCTCCCGGCGCCGAGGATCGACTGGTCTCCAACATCGGCCATCACAATGCTCCCGGCACCGATCCAGCAATCTCCACCGATGAAAACTTGCCGCGACTCCCTGGGTTGGTTGCGAATCGGGGTATCCAACCGATCAAACGTATGGGCATGAGAGCCCGAGGGAATTTGAACGTTGGGCCCCAACAAAGTGTCTGGACCAATGGAAACCCAACCCAACTGGCAATAGGGGCCGATGTAGACGTGCTTACCAAGACGAGTATCCACCTTGGTTAGCAATGCGCCAAAGCCGATAAAAACCGTCGGATCACACTGACTTAATACGTGCGAGAAAAAAACCGCACGCATAAACACGCCAATTCTTCCTGGGATCATCGCCAAGACTTGACTTGCTTCTTCCACAGCCGCGTCGGCTCCGAAAATTGCCCTAAAAACCCAATAGGCTACCAAGAGAGGAAAGATCGCTACCGTGGTTAGGAATCGAGCTGCTATCAAGATAAATTGCATCAGTCTATATTCGCCAGGGTACTGACTTATTTCTTGTACGGGACCGACCTAGGTGATCAATCTTCTTGATAAACACAATATTAAAAAATATTTCATTAGGCGCGAATCATTTTTACCTGACTATAGTTCCAGGATGGGTGTTCGCTTCGCTGAAAGTGAAGTTGCAATTGAAATGCAGCGAGATTTGCAACTAATATGCCGAATTTGGCGATTGTTCTAAGCCTGTCGTCACAACTGAACCGTACTATGCTTCTGCGATTGAATCGCGAATACGATGGCTTTGCCCACGGTGAAAAGCCCAATCAAGAAACGAGCCCCGAAGAAGCGACACATGATCGGAATGTGTCGGCCCTCCGGGACCTGAAATCCTTGGGATTAGCAAGTCCGGTGCCTCACGGCACCGGCAAAGGATGTGGCGAGCCTTCGGCCCTCAATACAAATAGTGGAATTTCAAAACTTGCGCGTCGTGCTATGTGTGCGTCGTGCTAAGTGCCACTGAATATCTCTCTCATCGCTTTCGGGATTGAGCTGCAGAGACATAAAGGCTTCGATATCGTTCTACCGTCTGCTCGAGTGAGAATTCTTTCTCTACACGCTGCCGAGCGCCAATGGCCATTTTCTTTCGCAGTTCCGGTTGTTCCAATAATCGCTGTAACTGCTCAGCTAATTTTTCATGATCATGCCTCGGTACAAGCCATCCCTCGACACCATGGGTCACATGTTCGCCGTTGCCTCCAACGTCGGTGATCACGACGGGGCACTCGGAAGCCATGGCTTCCAAAAGGGTCAAAGAAGACGCCTCCGAGACGCTTGTCAGCGTAAAAACATCAATGGCTTGAAGGATATCGGCTACATCGTGACGGACGCCCCAAAAGCTGACGGATTCCAAGATTCCAAGGTTTTCTGCTAGGGAGATCATCCGATCTTTCTCCGGTCCATCGCCGATCAGCAATAGTCTCGCCTGCGGGAAATTGGCTTGGACAATCTTCCATGCCTGAAGCAACATCGGATGATCTTTCACTGGATGAAATCTCGCAACACATCCCACGTAGAGAAGATCTGATTCCAACCCTAACCGTCGCCTGAGCTGTTCGCGGTCCGAAGGGGTTCCACGCGACGCAAATGAGGCCAAATCGACGCCGTTGCGAATGGTTTCCACACGTTGAAAACCATCATTCCTCTCTGCCGCTTGTCCAGAGAAATCGCAACAAGCAGTTCTGGCATAACTCAGCCTGGAAAATAGGGTGCTATTAGCAAATTTTCGCTTCCAGGAAACGATATCGGGATAGTGTCTGCCGTGTTCCGTGAAAATGATTTTTGCCCTCCAAGCTCCGCACATCTTAGCCAGGGCCGAGTAAAAAAAAGGGGTGTATTGATGAGCATGAACAACGTCCACTTTTCGCCGGCTTAGTTCTTTTGCAAATCGCCGTGGCAGAGACAAATCGATTCCTGGGGATCGATTCAAAACCACCACAGGCACTCCGGCTTTTTCCATCCGTTCCCCCAAGAGCCCAAGGGAATCCAGGCAAAAAATGGTCGGTTCGATTTCGTCCCGCAAGCGATCAATGAGCTGCGTAACCAACACCTCCGCTCCAGCGACTTGCATTACATGCACAACAAATCCAACGCGAGTCTTGCCTCCAGTCGTAGGCTGCGTGAGCATCACTTAAACCCCCTGCATAACCAGCGGCTCGCCGTTATTAGCAGGTGAATGGATCCCCAACAGGCTATCAAGCGGTCTTAAGCATGCATCCCAATTGAATTCCAGCTCGACAAATTCTCGAGCTGCTTCACCTATCTGATGGCGAGCCTCGGGACACCTTGCCAGTGCAACAAGATTTTCTATCCATTCCTGGGCAGTATCTGCAATGATGTAATGTTTATCCGAAACGGCCTCGATACCCTGGGAAGCCATCGTGGTCAGCACCAGAGGTTTGGCCATCGACATCGCTTCCAGCACCTTGTTTTGAATACCACGAGCAATTTTCAACGGAGCGATCACGACATCAGCAGCCGCAATGAAGGGGCGAACATCCTCTACCGCTCCAATAAGACGTACGCCGGGTTGCTCCACGAATTTAGAGATTTCTAATCCCGGGTTTTTTCCGACAATGTCCAATGTCAAACTCGGAAGAATTTGCCTTAATGGATGCCATACATTTTGTAGAAACCAACGCAAACCCTCAATGTTCGGAAGGTAATCTAAGACTCCGACAAAAACGAGGCGAAGAGCGGTTGGGTTAGGTTGGTCAGGTTGACAATCGAGTCTGAAGTCTGGCGGGATCGCTTGCATATCAAAATAGGTGGAATCGACGCCATTGCTTACACCCAAGATCGAAGATTTCCTGCTCTTTACCTGACCTCTCAATAGAACCGCTTCCGCTTCGGAGGAAAGCAACACGGCGTTGCTCTCTGACGCGCTGAGCTTTTCTAGGCGAGAAATTCGCCAAGCCTCAGAATGATAAATCTGACGACGAATAAAATTCGAGTGCTCCGCGTAGTCCTTCCATTTTTGGCTGTCGACGTCAACAAGGTCGACGATTCTAGGCAGAGACCGCAAGCTTTTCCGCCGCGCATACGGAAGCATGCTGCTGCAATAAACAAAAACTTGATCGAACCGGCTCACGTCAGCCCAGTAATCGAGAGTATGAGCAAATTTCCTCGACCAGAATAAGCCTTCGGTCAATGATTTACCGGCGAGCCAATGCCTACCCGCATGAAACCATCTGATTCGACGGGCGAGCGGTGCAATCAAGACGCGGCGACACACTGAATGTACCACATTCAATTGCTCCTTTTGAATCGGGGTCTCGGTCGTGCAAGCCAACGATACGTTGGCTCGTTGCGATAAGTATCGCAAGATGTTCCACGAACGAATTCGATCACCACGATCCGGCGGATAAGGAAAACGGTGAGCAAGAAACAGAATTTCGGGGCGGCGCTTTGGGTGTTCGGTATCGAGATTCATGGCATCAACTAACCTGTTTGAGATAATTTCAGCTCACCCGGGGAAATGGACAAGGTATCCGGTAGATCAAAGTGATTCATGACGTCACTCATCGTTGAGAACCGATTGTGATCAAGTAACCAATTCAATTTTGAATAGGTAGCATTGAGTCCCACCGAGTGCCTAAAACGATTCATGAATCGGACGCCTTCGACGCGCGGTTGCTGCGGGTCAATTTCCCAAGGATGTACATAGAACATGGCAGGGATACCAGACCGGCGCGCGCCGTCGATCGCGACCTGGGTGAGCCATCTTGGCGCCAAACGGAAATAGCCGCCTCCTACGGGAACTCGCAATGCTCCAACTTGCCAAGCCGTGGGAGGGTACTCGACAATGGATTGTTGAATTCCATTGCGTCGATGGATTGCGGATGTTGAATCTGGAATGCCATAGCGTTCACGTTGGATTGGAAAAATACTGGAGTCAACTTGGAAACCCTGTTCCGCAAGAATGTCGAGAGCCCATAATGACGACTTTGTGATCGAGAAACTCGGTGCCCGATACAAACAAACCTCGGCCCCTGCTGCCTGCTCAATGACAGCGCGTGCTTGACTCAAATCCGCAGAAAACTCCTGGGGTGTCATTTCGTAAACCAAGCGATGCCAATAACTGTGGCAACCCAATTCATGCCCCTCGTTCGCTATCCTTTGTATCAACTTGGGATAGCGCTCAGCGACCCAGCCAAGAATGAAAAATGTTCCACAAACTTTCTTTTCTCTGAGAAGTTCCAGCAGGCGTTCCGTGTTGGCTTCGACACGAC
The DNA here is from genome assembly GCA_044359895.1 of Pirellula sp. Taxonomy (GTDB): domain Bacteria; phylum Planctomycetota; class Planctomycetia; order Pirellulales; family Pirellulaceae; genus JBKCUI01. The sequence goes on along the minus strand of JBIKLJ010000054.1, from coordinate 13,098 downwards.
AAGGAAATGAATCCCAATCCCGTGGGGATATTCGGTCTGAAAAACCAGAGACATGAAAGTAGTCCTCGACGTCAACAGTGAACGCGTTGGGTACATGTGCGGGGAGTTTTCCACTATCCGAAAATTTCGGAGACCTTAGAGCTACTAACTGCAGATCACGGGAGACGACGGGGCGGTTCAGCTGCTTAGATTCGCATACCGGTACCGCTAGATTACTTTCATGCGTCTCTAGATGTTTAGCAGAGAGCGAATCGGGTATTGTTCGATGCAATCCAAGCGATCGAGTGACGAACTCTCCCGACAATCCAAAAAGCCTCAAGGCAGTCGCTACAAACATCCGAACATCGAGCCATCGATTTGTTTGTTTAATGTAAAGTAAATCGAGGTATTGTTTGCGGCGAACGTCTTCAATCGTTTCGTCCGGAGGAAGATTGATTTGGGCTAAGCCAGTGATTCCAGGGAGCACCGAGAGTCTTCTTTCGTAACCATTTATTTCATGCTTCAACTTAACCACGAAACAAGGACGTTCCGGACGCGGCCCTATGAGCGTCATTTCTCCTTTCACGACATTGATCAACTGCGGTAACTCATCCAGGTGCGTCTTGCGAAGAAATCTTCCTAAAGAAGTGATACGAGGGTCTCCTTTGACACACCATTTAGCTTTACCATCTGCTTCCGCATCGATAATCATGGTTCGCAACTTGAGTATTTCAAAATGTTTTCCTCGGTAACCGACCCGCGTCTGCTGAAAGAATCCTCCACCTTTCGAATGCAATCGAACTATAGTCCACAAAACAGCAATGAGTGGTGCTGCAAGTAATAATAATAGACCGCCTAAGATACGTTCTAATAAATACTTTCTACGCAAGTAAGTCCAGCGAACTACGTTGTGAGGTGTGCGATTCCCTAAAACCGTCAACGACTCAACTGGAAAGGGATAAGCAAATAATTCAATTTGACACAAGTCATTTTGGGGATGTTTGATTCCCTCTATTTTCGGATTTTGTGCGGTCAATATTTTCATGTATGATTTCAAAGCATGTAAATTCAAGGGACAGGATCTACTACAACTTCAAACAGGCTTTTAAAGCAGGAACTGCGTGCTGAAGAAAATTCTCACAGGCACTCACCTCGTCCGATGCTCCGGCGGGACCTGATAATTGAATCTTGAAGAGGCTTTGAGTGGTCCAGAAACGAGGATAGTCGCTTGCAATCCATTCGTTTCCATCGCTCCAGGCGTACCAAACTTCCATCTCCGAGGTCTTACTGCTCGGGTTTTTGAAATCTAAACGCCAGAATGAATGGCCTTTGATGTTTCCACCAGGCACAACCTCTTCAGGCTTACCCATCGGTATTCGACCACGGCTGCTGTAGCAAATCTCCGGGGTGTGCACCGCCATTGGTCCACGCGGACCATAAAGGATTGCAAGAGAAACACGATGCCCGGTCTTCGAGTTCCAGTACACTCTATTGACATAGCCATAGCAACGTAGAATCCGTTCCACTACGGGGGTAAGGGGTTCTTCGGAGACGGATTCCCAGTCACCAAACTGCTTAGGGAATTCGGAGAGATTTTCTGCTAGTTGTTTATTGGAGATACCATGGTGCGATCTTCCCTCGAGCCAGGTCGGGAAGAAGCACGCGAAGGCAGCAATCCCCGCCACGATCATCAAGCGTTGAACTAGTGCTGTTTGAATCATAGTGATGCCTCGACATTGAGAAGATCGGAATTGGATTGCCGAAGTGAGTCAATTGCTTTCTGTTCGCGCGTTGTGAGCACAACACCTTGTAGACCAGAAAGCTTGAAGGACTGAAGGCGTTCGCGAAGCTCCGCTTGTTTCCCTTGGGCTTGCAGTGCCTGAATCAGATGCAACAAAGTGCGAGTATCCTTTTTTTCATTCCAGGACGCGGTTAAATTGATTTCCGCCTGTGCCGCGAGTCCGCACGTCAACTGAACGGTGCCGAGAGTATCGAGAAGATCGGGGGTTTTGCCAAAACGTTCGATCGCTTTTTCGATGCGAGCCAACCCTTCCTGTTCTCTACCGGGGATTTCGGATGCTACGATCGCTAGATTGTTTAAAGTAATCACACTTTGTGGAGCGAGCTTCTCTGAACGGATTAGCAAACCGTAAGCCTCCAGATATCTTTGCTGGAATAACCGCAGGGTACCGGCCAACTCTAAGAGTTGATAACTTACCGGAAACCTCGTTAGAGACTCCAGAATAATTTGGTCGACTTCAGGTTCAAGAGAGAAATGATCAACGCTAAAAATTGCCAAATCGATAAGGACTGAGACCGTCTCCACAGTCGGTTCCACCCGATACCGTTCAACACAGAGCTTAAAGGCATCTTCTATTTTTCCGGCTCGCGATAACGCAACAATGAGCGGTCGCAACCATTGAGGATCGATTTGGTAAGCAGACTGAAGATAAGGAAGCGCTTCTAAATGCAACCCCTGATTCGAGAGCAGGCGCCCCGCTTCAGCAAGGAGCGGGGCATTACGATTGTCTAGTTCTTTCCCCACCCATTGGCGAACTTTCTCAGCTAGCCGTTCGACCTTTCCATCTGCCAGGGCAACTTGGAATCGAAGATTCATCAGAAGTGGGCTGGCCGAAGAAAATTGTTCGAAATCTTCGATCAATCGGACCACTCGATCTCGCTCGCCAACTTGCAATAGAAAGTCGGCATGCTGGTACCAGTCGTTCATCAATGACAGACGGTCGGGGCCACTCCACAGGGTATCGAAAAGCCGCTGGATCTCCTGCTGGCGCAACAGCATTTCGTCGGACCGTTTGGCTCTATTCGCATCCTCCCACGCCTGCCGGTGGATCGTAATGGAAAGTCGAATCGCGTCCTGGGCGACCGAAAGCTCATTGCTGGAGAGCATTTCGCTGAGCACCTTCAGAGCTTGGACACGTTGTTGTTCGGCCCCACGAGTGGCTAAGAGAAATGCATAAAAAAGCTTTTTGGCCTCGATGCTTTGAGCTTCAATACCCTCCGCGATGGAGCCTATTCGAGCCCAGGGTACTTCAACGCCCAAGGGGTTGTGGGTCGCCAGCATGATAGCCAAAGATCGCGCGATGTCGCTGCGTTTAGGATTGATGCGATAAGCTCTTTCGAGAACCTCCAACGATTGACTAGGTTGACCATTTAGCCGATAAACCTCGGCCAGTGCATTCAAGATATCCAGATCGTAAGGCAGTTTCTTCGTCGTGATTGATAGTGCATCGATGGCTTTATTAAAATAAAATATTCGGGTGTAAGCTTGGGCGGCCAATATCCCTTTTGACTTCTCCGAAAGAGAGCTATTACGAAGTTTCTCGATCAAGGACTCCGTTGCTTCCGGTCCTCGAAAACGCGAACAGAAGCGAAATTGAGTCACCCAAATCGCTGGGTTCGCGCCGGCAGAAATTTCGCTTGCCTTTTGCAAACATCTCTCCGCTTCATCAAGAAGTTTTGCATCACTTCCCCCCGTACGAGCGTGTAGCTTTTCCGCCGCTTGGGCCTGTAGCAACCAAACAGCGGAATTCTGAGGGTGTTGGGACGTTGCAAGCCGGGCTAAATCGAGTGCGTTAGAATCCTCACCCTTTTGCTGTTCCAGGCCGATGGCAAATTCCGAGATTGCATGGCTCTGTGCGGCCAAATGGGAGATGCGTTGAAATTCAATTTCCGCCTCGCTAAATCTTCCGAGTTGACTTAATTGTTGCGCCAGAAGGAATACCGTGGCTACGCGTAGGTCCCCTTCGGCAATAGCTCGGCGATAATAGGTCACTGCCTTCTCGGAATCAGAAGCGGCCGCGCGAATATCTCCGGCAAGCTTGAGTGCATCCGCCCAACGCGGTCGGATTTCGGTAACTCTAAGAATGGTTTTTGTAGCCTGATCTAAGTCTTTTGAATTTCCAGTTGACTGTGCAGACCTCAAGAACTTAGTCGCATCAAGGTACAGCCCTAAGGTTCCTTGGGAGCCTTCGAGCTGCTGAACCCTCGCGACGACTTGCTCAATGGCCAAGGTGAAGTCGGTTGAGGGGGACTCCTTGTTGGATGGTTGTCCTTGGTTGAGTGTTGTTTCCAGTAACTTATTAGCAAGGAAGAAGAGGTAAGAAACATCATCCGTTTCTTTGCTACGAAGAAGAATGTTACAAGCTTCCTCGATATCCCCCACTTCCAAGAATGCGTTGGCGGCGATTCGATGTAACTTTAGCTCTGGCAGGATTTTTTCTGCGGTAGCCTGCCGAATCAAATCTAGGGCCTGATTTTTATGCTTCCTGCGCAATTGGATTCGCAGGTTGGTGCCGAGCCAAATTTGAGGTGTTTTGCCCTTGAGACGATCCAAATTGCTCAACGCTATCGCGGCAGATTCCTCGTTTCCAAAGGAATCGAATGATCGGGCCGCAATAGCCTGAAGTTCACTTTGGTCTGCATGCGACTGGACTAATTGGAGCAGGTCTTTTTCCAAGTGCATGTCCATCTCAAGCTCACCCGATTCAAGAGAATCGATGGTATGACACAGTTCAAGCATGTCAAAAACCCAACCTTTTTCGTTGACCTTGCCTGCGGCTTTTTCATCGGACAATCTTTGCCGAGTTTGGTTTTGCAGTTGCCTCAAGCGGTCGATCTTACGCATGGATGCGGGAATGGTTTGCTGACTCTCAACCATGACCTGCAGCTGCTGCAGAGAAGCAGCAAAACTACCATCATCTGCCAGCTTGAGCTGTGGTTCTGCCCGAGCCAATATCCCTGCCTTTAACCACGCATCCGCCAAGCGTTTTCGAGTCACTTTGTCATCGGGAACAAGATTCAAAGCATCTTCCAATGTTCTAGCCTCTAAGTCCCAGAGGCCAATCCGGGAATACGCATTCGCTAGAAGCAGGTGAGCTTGCCATCTCAGGGAGGTTGGGATGTCCTGCTGGGACTGTAGCAATTCAACTAGTTCTTGAATGGACTGCCAGTTCGGGTTGGAACGCAATTTCTGCTCAGACTTCAACAAATTGGACTGCCAGCGAATGTTCGTTAAGCGCGTCAATTCCCTTTCTCGAACGGCATCGCGAAATGGAGCGGCAAAATACGCATTGCGAGTCAGTTGAATTGCTTGATCCAAGTCCGCGATGGCTGTTGCTGCTTGATCGCGATCATCCTGCGCGCAGAGAATGACGGCGATCAACTCCCATAGCTCCAGAGCACTACTAGGACTGGTTTCTTTACAACCATTTCGAAGTATGTCCAACGCCGACTCATGGTCCTGTCGCTTCCAAAGTGATCTTCCAAAACGAAGATACAGGTTGGCGAGTTGCTCTTCGGGGATAAGATTTTTGTCGACGGTTATCAATTGATTGTAGAGCGAGTCTGCCTCCTCGAAGCGTCCCTCTGCCTCCCATTTTTCTGCTCGAGCCATCGCAATGTTCATATCCCAGTACCGAGTGTCGGGGCGAATGCCTTGACGCTCGGTGCTGGGCAAGGAAGTTTCTGGACTTAGCAGACGGTCAACCGCCTTGGATGTGATTGCGCTTAGCAAGACGCCCGACTGCTGCTTGTCTAGCTTCTCTAAAAATGCGAAGCATGCCCATTCGGCTCTTCCATTGTCATACGTTTGCAAAACCTCGATAATCTTCCTGGCCTTATCGTTGAGAACTTGACGCGTGTCGTCGGTGAGAGGGACATCGAGTAATTCCGGGCGTTCAATGTAAGTGCTCAAGAGAGCGATTTTGAGATCACTTGACCGTGGGTTCACCGCTTCCGCAAACTCAAGGACCTTACCTACGCTTTGGCTACTCATCCAATTCCAATAGTCTTTCTCTTTATCGAATCGCGACTGCAGGCGTGGCCGCCATTCGCCATTTTCTACTTGTACGAAGAGACTCAGGGCCAACCAACGAAGTACTTCTTGATCGTCCGGGCGAGCCTGCAACAATAGTATCTGTTTCTCCGCCTCCACAGCCCAGGTTGCTGGCATTTCGAGCAGACGCTCAATCAGCAGACGTCGCAGTTTCTGAAGACGCTCAAGTTCATCCGAATCATTGAGTGCCGCTATCGCCCGTACCAGGGACTGCCTCGCCTGATCAATTTCTGCGAGCGAGGAAACGGATTGGTTTGAAGCGATTGCCAATCGCTCCAGAGCTCGATCATAGCGGAAATCGAAAGCGACTAATTGCTTAAGCCATTTCATCTCCATGGCGTGGTCTTGCTGAGACATCGCTTTCTTCGCTAGATTGGACAAACCTTCCGAAACCCGCCTCGCCTGCAACATATGAATGAAGAACGCTAGAACGAGAAGTCCAACCACTGAAGCGGCGGAGATACCCAGTAGTGGTAAATTCCATTCCCACCGAATTTTGCAACGGACCTGACGATCTTCATGCCCTAAGGCTTCCGTAACATCCCGAAGGCTGATTGGTGTCTCAGCTCCGACTTCAGAGAAATGGCCTAGCTGCGGATTTTGTGTTTTTAAGCTTGGGTTAATTGGCATGCTTTATTTCCTGTTGCATGGCACGCGTAGATCGCGGACCTCTCGCGTTCTTAGTCTGTTCCGGATGGTCATAAATCGGTCGAAGATGAATCTGCGTCTAAAGGCATGGAATAGCGATAGTCGCCGTATCGATAAAGGTATTGACGTATCGGCATCCCGCTAAAAACAGTACCGATAAGTTTCGCACCAGACAGATCCAATCGCTTTAGACAACGCTGTAAATGGTCCTGCCGAGTCACGTCACGCATAGTGCAAAGCAAAGTTCCATCAGCTCCAGCCGCAAAAGACAACGTTTCACTGGCTGCTAAAACCGGAGCTGTGTCAATGATGATAAACCTGTACTTTCCCTTGACTTCTTGCATCAGGTTTTCAATTCGTTCCTTCGAGACGATCCTAGCGAGATCCCTACGAATCTCGCCGGCAGTCAGAATGTGCAATTGTTCTCCCAAACTAGTGTCAATTGCTTCGTCAAGAGTTACGCTGCCACGGAGAACGCCAGCCAATCCCTCAGACATTGGTAAGCCGAATAAATGATGCTGATCCGGACTTCGAAAATCAGCATCCATCAGCAAAACACGACCTGTACCCATCTTGGACAAAGAAATCGCCAAGTGCGTTGCAAGAGTACTCTTCCCCTCCCCAGGCATACTGCTTGCAATCACTAAAGTTTGGGTGTTTCCTGGATCAGAGAGAATAAAGTTTGAACGTAAACTGTCGATACTTTCATCATAGGCTCGCTGCTTTTTTGCCGATCCCGAGTGGCTTGGCAACATGACAACTTCACCCAAAACGGGGATTTCTTTTTCGCCCTCCAACGAATTCGAGTGGGAGATTCGTTTGGATTGTATTTCCAAAAAGAACGCCAATCCGAAAGGGGTAGTGAAAGAGGCCGCAGCAAACATGAGAATTTTCTTCCATGGAACGGACTCGATTGGGGCCGTCGGCGTTTGTGCCTCTGCCAGCGTTTGAATGGTGCTACTTTTTTGTCGTTCCGTGCGCAAGGAAGCAGTTCGTTCGTTGAGACGTTCCAGTATGTTCCGCGCCTGCAGATACTTTTGCTGCGCAAAATAAAGCTCAGCGGTCTCGCCCGCGAATTTAGAGAGACGTTCTTCTTCGGCTTTGAAATTGCCTTCGATCACGTTCCTTCGCGTTCGTGTCCGCGTTAATTCGGCTGTTTTCGCTACTAGTGCCGACTCTCGCCACTTGGAAATGACCGTTGGGCGAACAGCAAGCTTTGCGGAGCTCAATTGGTTCTCCAGTGCAGCGATATCTTTCTTAAGTGTTTCGTACCATGCCTGTCGAGTTCGCACGAGATCCGACTTTTCCATCATTCGCATTTCGTCGTTCTTTTCATTCAGTAATCGGCTTGCTCTAGCCACCTCTTCTTGTTCCTTCACTAAGTCTTCAAAAACCATCGGATCGATATCGTTAATCTCGTTTTGACCAGGCTTAGACAGGACATCTTTTAACATCAAGAGTTCCGCTTCGATTACTGCTTCATTGGATCGTAATGAACTCAATTCATCACGTAAACTTGTCAGGTAGGTCGAGTCGGTATTGAGACGCGTTGTTTCCTGAAAAGGATCGAAACCCTTTGCTTGCTTGCTCAAACTGACGATCCGCTCCCGATGTTGCTCGACTTCATCCTGCCAAAGCTTTAAAGCTGGCTGCAGCCAACCCTCGAGATCCGAAATGCGCCGGTCATCGAAACGTTGGCGCTGCTGCAAGTAGGACCGAACAATGGCGTTGCAAACATTCGCGGCCGCAACGGGGTCGGTGTCTCGATAGGACACGCGCATCAACGTTTTTGAGCCTGCATCGCTCAAGCTCAAATTGCGTCGAATATTCATTTCTCGCGAATGAATATCCCTCAAGCTGGGCGCTTCACATATCTTGGCATCGGACAGCACGGGCGACAGCACCAGGTGGTTTTCAATCAGCGGCCGTTCGTTCTGCAATAGGTCGGCATGGCCTTGCATAACGCCCTGAAACACAACAAAGTCCCGATTCGCTTCCAGAAGATGCGATGCTAAATACTCGGGAACGAAACGCCAATAAATGAAACCAGAAACGAAACAAGCTATTACAAATCCTAAGGGCACTGCCCAACGCCAACTCCGCCTGATGGTGGCTACGATAAGCCAAGGATCAAAAGGAAGCTCCTGCCAGGGGTCCTGACTTTCCACCCCTGTTACGGTCAACTTTTTACTATTCATGGCTCTTACTTTCGGTCAAACAATTAATCATTGGAAAAATAATATGCAGATCCCACTGATAAAATCTCTTGTCAACAGACCGTCGAACGATTCGCAGGAATGGAAACCCAGGCTGGACGGTACAACCGCTCCCAATACTGCTTGACCATCCAAACGAGCGAGGCCGCTAGCCCAATCATGAAAATCCCAGCCCAATCATGTATCCTATTCGCTACGCTAACATCAAACCAATAATAGGAAATGCAAACAATGACACTTCGTACACAATTCGCGATGACGGCTAAAGGAATGACAGAGGCGATTACAATCCATTTATCAATCCAAGCTCGTCGGATGAGAGTGACCCAAAAGAACGCAAAAGCAGCCATTCCAACAAAGATGCGAAGACCCGAGCATGCTTCTTCCACCAACATCTGGGACTGACCAATCCAAATCGTATTCCCCTCCGATACCGCTGAAAAACCAAGAATTCTTAGAGCTGCTGAAGAAAGAATCGTTACCAACGATTGCAGCTTCCAACTTAATAGCGTCTCAACCTGGAATGGAAGTGGGACCATAAATAAGAGAAAGAGTACAGCAGGCGCCGCCCACAAAAGAGCCCGCGGCCCTAAAAACAAAGCCACGCACCCACCAAGCCATGGAACGATTGACCAACCTTCAAGAAACTCCATGAAGAAGATAAGGCCGATGGCCTTGATCAACCCAGCAAATAACAGTAACACCACTCCGAGCCAATGAAGCCTTGCATCAAAACCGGGAAATGTGTCGCGACGAGAATAGAGGATACCCAGGCTTAAAAAAGGGATCAGATAGCCATGGGAGTAATCCGCCTCGGTACGCCATTGATACTCAAGCTCCCAAAGCGTCTTACCGTACAAAATCAAGGTGAGCAGGAAGATTGCAGTAACCGATGTGACAATCGCCCAGGTGTGCTGTCGCAGGCTCTCGTCAGTTATAGGAATTAAATGGTAAACCTTCTGGTTTTTCACTTTTTTCGTCGTTTTCGGGGGGGCGGGTTGCACCAATGCCTGTCGTGGAGATCCCCTTTTCTTTTTGCCTAATTTCGCTGATTTCATTTGATGCCAAAGATTAAACTGCAGTCATGCATGACCAGGAAATGCTGAGATACACCCGTCCAAGGCTAATTAGGCCTCGGTGAGTTCCAAGAGGCAAAGCCCGTTATCGATGGATCAATTCGCTGAATTTGATCCGATTGCACAGGATATTCCTAACGGATGCGTGGAAATGCCTTATGTCATCTGGTTTACTAGTCCGAATTCCATTCTTGGGCTTGGGCGGATGGATACCTATTTTGGGTCGTCGCCAATTGGGACGCCGTCCGTGCCCTCCGACGAATCGATCTAGAATCGACACTTGACCATGGAATTTGACACTCGCAGCGGGCCGCCACGCGGATGAAAAAGACATCATGCCCAGATGCCCGCAGCAAAATCGAAAAGCTGAGAACCGTATCGACATGGTCGTCGACCACCAAAACTCGTAAGGGCCGAACTGCCTTCGCATCTCCAACCTCGGTTAAGGGTGTCGTATCCGCTAACTCGATGGCCATCAGTGGTAGCCGAACGATAAACTCGTTTCCTTACAGCTTTTCGCGAACTAGAAAAACGACACGCATCACTTTACTAGGGCAGATGTCGGTCCGTCTGATTTTACGGGAGCGGGACGCTGTTCAACTCCTTCACACCTTCACCCGTATCCGTTTTATAGTAACGGATACGACCATCATAACCTCCAGCGGCAACTTGCTTTCCGTCGGCCGTGAATGCAATCGCGAAGATCGGGCCCCGGCTACCTTGGATCTGGGCGACGCGCTGCCCGTTATCCGTTTTAAAGATCCTTACTTCGCCGCTCAAGGCGCTGCAAGCGATGTGGGTGCCATCAGGACTAAAGGCGATGGATTGGATCGGCGAAGCCATGTGTTCGAACTCTCGGACGAAGCTTTCTTCCTTGTTGTCTCCTTCGGACAATCTTCCGCCTCGCGGTTCCATTTTGAATAAGCGGATCTTTCCCTCGGTACCACCGGTCGCTACGAGATTTTCAATGGGATGTCGTGTCAAGCAGATCAGCGGATCGCGTGACATATTGACGTCATCAATGAGATGTCCACTAGCAACATCAATCAGTTTCGCCGCTCTATCTCGGCTCACGGTGGCAAGACGAAGGCCATCGTTCGTAAAGGCTGTACCGAATACCCAGTCGAGATGGTTATCGCACCTCATGACCTCGACGCCGTCTGCAATGTTGAACACTCGAACCAACTTATCCGCACAACCAACTGCGACCTGTTGATTGTTGGGGGAAATAGAGACTCCGTAGAAAGTATCGTTCGATTCCTTGATCGAACGGATCAAATCGCTTCGATGCGTGTCCCAGATTTGTATCTCGCCAAATTCAGAAATTGCACCGCCACAAGCCACGAGGATTGTTCCATCTTTTGAAAATGTGACCGACTCCAATCGAGGCGAATCGCCCGCCAACCGCGAAACAACGCCGGAACCATCCGCATGATGCAACAGAATTTCGTGTCGTCCAGGTACTGCCAGCAGTGATCCGTCCGGCGAAAACGACAAGCAATGCACCGCTGGCAACGAGCGGTAGGTTGTGGGTTCGTCAGGTCGGCGCGTGCCAGTGTCACCAGCGGAATCTTCAATCGCACCTTGCTCGACCCAACGCTTGATCATATCAATCTCGCGAGGCAGCAACGGTTCGCTCTCTTTCGGCATCTCTGGCTCATCGCCGCAGATGGTCTCGATCAATCGGCTAGCGAGAGCATCCCCCGACTTAATCACCTGACCTTCGTCGCCCCCTTGAAGCAAGGCTGCGTGCGTCGTAAGATCCAGCCCACCTTTGGATTTACCAGGCTTGTGACAGGCGAAGCAGTTTGTTCGAAGAATCGGGAGCACCTCGCGATGAAAGGAAACGATGTCATCTTTTGCATTGATCGAAGTGGCCAACATAGAAGAAAAAAGAATCACTAAAGTGCGTAGAGGCAAACGACTCACTTTACATCCTCCACGCTTAGCAGATAGCTGTTCCACTCACCGCCGATATCGTGTGCACTGCTGACGCAAACGTAGATCGGGCCATCGGTGGGTGACTTCAGCATCAAGACTGGGTCGCGGGACTCACTGTCGTCAACTGCGGCCAGGAACTGACCGCGTGCATCGTAGCCATGCAACGCCGCATCCATGATGGTAGGCCCACCGCTGGTCACTGTCACTTTCAGTTGCTGACCAGCCTTGGCAATAATTTTATAGACATCCACATCTTTATCGCCTTGAATGGCGCCGCGTGCAAATTGGTTCGATCGCAGTTCTTGCGATTCTCGAAATCCATTGTTCGGTTCAGCCTCATCGAATGAGGTATCTGCCGCTAGCACTCTTAACTTGCCCATGGCATCACCTGCCGGAGTTGAGATCACATATTCCAAGATGCCCGCAGGATGATTGGCGGGAATCGTAATTTCGGCGAGCAACTGGGTGTCACCGACCAGCTTGTTTTCCAGGCCTTTGGGCGGGCCTGCATCTTTTTTCTCGGTGATCTCACCTTGGACTTCGGTGGCCTTTGGGAATCGAAACTCGGTGGCCTCTTTGAGCTTAAATCCACGCACCTTTAAAATCGTCTTGGTTCCGCTGATAATCGATGCAGGCTCCGTAGCCGTAACTCGAGCGGCTTCGTTCTTGGCCTCTTGAGCTCGAACCAGTGAGCAACATCCGAGGAACGTCTGATCGAAACCAAAGAAGCCCAAGCCACAAGCCACAAAGACGAACGATGCCAAAGGACTTTTCATGAAAAGAGTTCCGTGATGGTTGCACCTTCGGCCAAGATGGAGACTGGTCGACCTTCCGGTGTCAGCAGCTCCTTCGCGGGATCAATGCCAAGCGCTTCATAAACCGTCCAAGCCACATCCGCCGGTCGAACCGGTCGATCGGTGACGAACGCTCCGTTCTTGTCAGTTGCCCCAAGTACTTGGCCGCGGGCCACACCGGCGCCAGCCCAAAGCATGGAGCCAGCGCGGCCCCAATGATCACGTCCCGCCTTGTCGTTGACTTTGGGAGTACGTCCAAATTCTCCCATCGCCAGCACCAGCGTATCGTCTAATAACCCGCGTTGATCTAAATCAAGAATCAAGGAACTGTACCCTTGATCAAACTCAGGTAATTTTCTATCGAGCCCCTTAAAGATCTCGCCGTGATGATCCCATCCACCATAGTTCACCGTCACGAACCGCACGCCGTTCTCGACCAAACGCCGGGCTAAGAGAACGCTTTGACCAAACTCGCTACGACCATAGTCATCTCGCGTTTTCGCTTCTTCACGCTCGATAGCGAAGGCCGCTTGGGCTTGAGGCGAAAGGACCATCTCGGCAGCCTTGCGACTGAACTCGTCATAGGTTGC
>JBIKLJ010000209.1:0-8456 GCA_044359895.1 Pirellula sp. | reverse complement strand
ATTTTGATTCCTTCGGCCTTGGAGGATCCATCATACGTGATGACCACGTGCTGCCATCGCGACGATGTTAGCTTGGTTTGCGAAACGGCTTTCGCCGCATTCTCCGGCCACTTATGGATCAAATGCATTCCGATCGCACCTCCTTCGGTCCAGATGTCCCACCCACGGTGTGCGTCCCCTTCATTCATGCGGGCGATCAAGGATCCAGATTGACTATCGTTGCTTGGCTTGACCCACAGCGCAACAGTGAACGCATCCGTTCTTTCGAGGTCAGCGATTGGAAACTCAGGAAAGACGTCGTTGACTTGCCAAGCCATGTCCGAAATCTGGCCTGCGGCCAGGGTTGCGTCCTTTGCGTTAGGCATTTGCCTCCATTGCCCCTGATGAATCAGGGAAACATTCTTCACATCGTTCGAAGAGAGTGGAATGTGAGTATCCAGGGATTCAGCCGCAGGAACCTTTTGCCAAAGCAGCCGGTCCAGTTCTTCACGTTTGGCTAACATCTCCGCGAATGCAGGCTTCGCCGCTTCCCGACGAGCCGCAACCGCTTGAGCCGCTTGGGCAATCAGCGTGTCCAGTTCGGCAAAGCGAGCTCGATCTTGTTGGAGAGGAACCGAAACAATTGGCGGTGTATCCTTGATGTTTCCATCCATGGCAGCCTGAGTCGTGTTATTGAAGAAGGCTGCTAACTGGTAGAACTCTTGCTGGCTGATTGGATCGAATTTGTGATCGTGACAGACCGCGCAACCAACGGTAAGACCGAGCCAGACTTGCCCCGTCGTTTCGACTCGGTCGCGAGTGTACAGCACGTTGTATTCTTCGGAGATTGCACCACCCTCGTTCGTCGTGATGTTGCAACGGTTGAATCCGGTGGCGATCCGTTGGTCCAAGTCCGAATTAGGCAGCAGGTCGCCCGCAAGTTGCTCGATCGTAAACTGATCGAACGGCATGTTGCGATTGAATGCGTTGATGACCCATTCACGGTACGACCACATCTCGCGGTAGTTGTCGAAATGGATGCCGTGAGTGTCCGCGTAGCGGGCATAGTCTAGCCAATATCTGCCACGATGTTCCCCCCACTCCGGACGCTTCAGCAATTCCTCCACGTAGTTCTCATACCTTTCCGGCGACGGATCTGCTAGAACTCGTTCCGTTTCTTCCGGTGTCGGAGGCAGCCCGGTAAGGTCGTAGCAAACGCGACGCACCAAGGCCCGAAGCTCGGCTTCCGGCGACGGTTCAAGCCCTTGACGTTCGAGTTCGGCGAGAGTGAATCGATCCAAGGGATTCCGAATCCAGGTGGTATTTCGAACCTGGGGAAGTTCAGGTTTCTTGACGGGTAAAAAGGACCAATGGATTTGATATTCGGCCCCCTGCGCGATCCACGCTTTGATCAATTCTTTCTGGGGCTCTGTAAGGGACTTATGCGACTCGGGGGTCGGCATGATTGTTTCCGGATCGGTAGAAAGGATCCGGCGAATCATTTCGCTTTCTTCCGGCTTGTTTGCAACAATCGCCCCTTTGGCAATCGCATCCTCACGTTGGTCCAGTCGCAAATCGGCGGCCCGATGGTTCGCGTCCGGCCCGTGGCATGCAAAGCAATTCTCCGACAGGATAGGCCGGATGTCCCGGTTGTATTGGATCGTACCGCTGGCGTGAGCGGGCACGATGATGGTAAATACCAACGTAACACAGGCCGCGAATAATGAAAAAACGCGAGAAGCTGCAATCATCGGGCAACAATCCTTGGTCGGATCGACAAAACGAGGTGGGAGCGAGTTTGGCAGGGGTAGTGAACCACTTAATGGCTCACCGCTCTATTTTAGCGGAAAACCGCCATTTGCAAGACAACAGCACACCATTATCCCCAAATGCACGTTGACCGCCGAGTTCTTCCCCCCCCCTTTTTCAGACCTTTTGAGATTGCCACCGCCGCCCAAGTTTGAATTCGAATCGGGCAACTTGTACCGCGGGCGTTAGCCGCGATACTGATTCCCTGCAAATTCTTTGCAATAAACGCAAGTCGCAGCTAGCGCGGATTATTCATAACCCGACGCGTCACGGCTTGTTGCTTGAATGGGCTGGTACTCCATTAAAATCGCGCCATCATCTCGCGGACAAGCGGTACTTATGGCCGATTTTGCAACTCCACCAGTTGGGCGTGACCAGTTGGTGCTTTTTCCCGAAAAGTTGGACGATATCATCGCATCCGACCATCCAGTTCGATTGCTCGACGATATTCTCGAACGAGAGTCATCGCGTTGAGCATGCAAAAAAGATGGCGCAAACTGAATCAAAAAAGAAATATGGCCGTCGTCGTCATGCAGGCGAGCGACCATTCGCGACTATCAAGAGCCAATTCGAAGCTCGAGGTTTCTCAACGCGAGGACTTGCGAAGGTCAGTTGTGAATGGCATTGGCTAACCTCGGCCTTCAATCGACACCGACTAATGAATCTAATTATAGGCAATGCAGACCCACCGGCTGCATCCACAGCATCGTAGCTGTAACCCGTCCACCGTTCCTAACAACCCTAAAAAAATCGAAACGCAATCAAGGCCCCCGTCTGCGCGGGGGCCAGGGGGAATTCCGCAGGTACCTCGCTCACCGGGCTGTTGATTTAATGGTACGACGGACTTGGAAGTCCGTCGAATTCCCAATGGACGGACTTGGAAGTCCGTCGTACCGCCCTTACCCAATAAGCTACTCGATACACGCGGTTCGAGCACAAGTACCGCAGGTGCTGAGCACGATTACGCAAAGCCACGTTTCCCAACAGATCGGAGGCTGGAATTCCGGTCTTGCGCAACATCAAAGACCGCAAACCGGTGTCGGTTTCGGCAAGGATTTGACCTCGTGCCCCGCAAGGCTGACCAACAGATTTGTTGGTCGCCCCTGGGACGATTCCGTAAGGTTGGGCAGTACAAGTTGAAGGAGTAAGCATCGCGCGGCTCAATTGTGTGGAAAATCCGCTTTGGAGCCGGGATGGATCTGAAGAGGACTTGTCCAGGAGCCTTGAAAACCGTAAAACATCGTCCAAGCACCTATAGCTCAATTGGATAGAGCATCGGTCTACGGAACCGAAGGTTTCTGGTTCGAACCCAGATAGGTGTACTGGAAAAAGCCGGGGCTAAGGGCCTCGGAACCCAAATTTAAAGCAGGCTGGACAGCAAAATTTGCTGTCCAGTTGCATTTTAGCTGCCCTCGCGGTCGTCTGCGATCCTCTTCGGAGGTGGCATCGCTTGGATGGCTTTGATTTGTGCTGTCTCGTCACGGTGCGTATACTTCAGCGTGGTCGAAATGTCCTTGTGACGAGCCATGTTCATCACAATATTCGAGGCAGCCCCCGTTTCCCACGCTTTGGTGACGAAGGTATGGCGTAGGGCATGGAAATCCGCAAATCTACCCTGGTCGTCTTGGTATGCGATTCCTGCGGCCTTCAAATCCGCTTGCATCATGTCCGCAGCTTTTCGTTGTGCAAGGAGGGGGAATAAAAAGTCTCCTGGAGTAAGCGATTCGATTTGCTTTCGAATTTCCACTACCAATTCCGTATGTAGGTAAACCACATCCCGTTCCCGGTGCTTGCTATTCGTAGCTTCAATCACTACGTGAGATGGTTCATCTAGAAAAAACGATCCAATTTGCAAACTGCCTAACTCGCTCTTTCGCAGTCCAGTAGTTCTGGCCATGCGATACAGGAATGCTCGCTCTGGACCAGTCATCCCCTCAATTGATTTCGAAGATTTTGACGCAGCGTCTTCAAGTCGGCTGAACTCATCATCTGTCAAAGCTCGCCTCGCATGTCGAATGTCAACCTGGACGTTCCAAAGTGGAAGCTGAAGCAATGGGTCAATCTCGATCCTGCCTTCTCGATGCATCCATGCTGTCAATTGCTTTAGTGCTTTGGCATAGAAATTCTTTGTTCGGCAAGAAATCGGCTTGTACGATTCTTCCTTTCGCTTGGGAGACTGAGGCTTCTTTCGCATTGCGTTGATCGTCTTGATGACGAGCGACACAGATAACGTTTGGGTGCCTTTGATTCCAGACGCTTTCAGCACTCGTGTGACGCGCGAAAAAACTTGTTCGGCCTGCTTGGTACTTGTACCTTTCGCAAGTTGAAATTCACGGTACTGCTCCGCATGCTGAAGCAGCGGAATCTTCCGCCACTTCGAGAATGGGTCTCTTTTGTCGAGAGCAAAATCACGCTCTAGCTCGCGTAAAACTTTTCGAGCTGCAGACTCATCCTTGCAGCCCGTACTCCTTTTTCGAACAACCCCAGTTTCGTCTCGCCATGTGACAAAAAAACAAAAAAGGACAGGCACAGCGATTGACGGGCGGATTGAATTTGGTAAGATGTGCGAATCGATTTGACTGTTTCTTCAGGGGCTTTGCTGTGACTATCTCCCGTTCTCGACTTGTTGATGCCACCGTAAGTCGTTGGTATCATTGTATTTCTCGCTGCGTTCGTCGGGCTCATCTTATGGGCGATGAATCTGCTCCAGGGCGTAAGGATTGGATCGAGAATCGACTGAAGGAGCTTGACCAGATCTTTGCAGTTTCCGTAGGCGGGTTCAGTCTCATGGACAACCATTTGCACTTGCTGCTGCGTATCGATCCTGAAGTTGCTAATGGCTGGTCGGATTCGGAAGTGGTTGAGCGTTGGTTTCGACTGTTTCCGCCTCGTGGGTCGGATCGCAAGCCGATGAAGGTTTCCAAGGAGCTGGTGGCGGCTCGTGTCGGGAATACGGACTGGGTGGCTGGTGCTCGCAAGCGATTGTCGTCGCTGGGTTGGTTTATGAAGTGTCTCAAGGAGCCTTTGGCTCGTCTTGCGAATAAGCAAGACAAATGCACTGGGGCTTTTTTTGAGGGGCGGTTCAAATCGATTGCGATTCTGGATGAAGAGTCGCTTGTTTCGGTGTGTGCTTATATTGATCTAAATCCGGTTGCGGCTGGGATTGCGGCGACTCCGGAAGCTAGCGAGCACACTTCGATTAAGGCTCGGGTGGATCATGTCGTTTCGAACGGTCGGGTCGAGGATTTGCAGGCGGCGGAACTTGGTAGTGTGGAGGCGGTTCGGGTTAGTGGTGGGCTTGAAGATGAGCTTTGGCTGGTTCCAGTTGAGGATCGCAGAGGGCTTGGTGCGGTACGTGAAGGGATGCGGAGTGGGTTTACGCTGGGGCAGTATGTGATGTTGGTGGAGTACACCGGTCGGATGCTGCGTGATGGTAAAGCGGCGATTTCGGCGGAAGTTGCGGATGTTTTTGCGAGGCTTGGTTGCACGCCAGAGACCTGGGGAGTTCGGATGTCGAAGCTTGCAGGAGGCCGGTTGCTGGGTCGATTTCTTGCGGCGACTCGGGACAAGTTGCGTGAGTTGGCAGGGAAGTTGCAAGTTCGGCATCTTGCCAATGTAGGTTGATCCGCTGGGGGCCGATTTCGATTGAGTTCTACGGAGTCGAGTCTGCGGGGGCGAGTGCTTCGCGTCGAAGCTGCCTATTTCATTCGGGCAGCCATGGTTCCGCCTTTCAATCGCCATTTTTCTTAGCAAGCTGTGCCTCTGCTAATGGCGTCTTATTCGCAACTTCTCACCGAAGCGCCTCATGTGCAGCCCATCTGGCGTCCGTTGATAGTATCTGAAGTAGGCTAAGTTGACGGATGCGAGTTTGTTAGTTACGGAATTGCTGTGCCTGTCCTTTTTGAAGTCTTTTTTAAGTCTTCCTAGATCAGTTGTCCGCAACTGATCCGAGCGTACCGAAAAGCGACCCCACCAAGGAAAACCCTTCCGATTCTGACCCAAGTAGTTCGCACGCGTTCTTTCTCTTTAAGAAGCTTCTTAAGGTGCTTGGTCCCTGACTGGGCACCGATCTACCTCACGCCTCCAGCCTCCCGCCTGTTCTTGGCACCTAAAAAGAAAAATTCTTTGTCCGTGGTACACTTCCGTAGGGCATTCGAAGGGGATTGAGCTACAATACGTTCATGACCACTTCAACCGCACTCCATCAACTGTTCGATTCCGTCGGAAGCTGTTTATCAATCGACGTGGCGGCCAAGCTTCGCGAACTTCGCGTGAGCGATGAGCTCCAAACTCAGCTTGATTCATTCGCGGATCGAAACAGCGAAGGAACGTTGACATCGGATGAACTGCAACAGTATGAGGCCATTCTAAGGGCCTTAAACTTCGTGGGCGTTCTACAAGCCAAGGCGAAGAACATCACAGGGGAATTCAGCGGTTCATGAACAACGCGGCTTCCGCTCGGCGAGAAGTTCGCCAACGCGCTTTGGACCGATGCGAGTACTGCAGACTGGCTCAAACGGACTTGCCAATGGTGACCTTCCACGTTGAGCATGTAATCGCAAAGCAGCACGGCGGATCTGACGATTTGGAAAATCTCTGCTTGTCGTGCCACTGGTGCAATCTATTCAAAGGCCCAAACATATCCTCGCTGATAAATGGGGAACTAACGCGACTGTTCAATCCACGAATCGACGATTGGACGGAGCATTTCGTTGTGTCCGGTGGCAGAATCGAGGGGCTGACCGCGACTGGCGTCGCCACATCGCGACTTCTGAATATGAACGACCCTGATCGGGTCGAGCTTCGTCTGTTAACGGCCAACGACTAAGATCAAATCTCCAAAAGAAGAAATTTTTGACAAACTCTTGCCAGCACCGTATGGCGAGAAAGCTTGACAATGGCAACTATCTCGTGCCTCATTTGCTTGCTTTCCAAGTCAAAGCATACTCACCCGATGGAAAAGTAGTTCGATCACTGCGGACGGATCTACCGGAGCTCGGGGGACGCGAAGCACGTCGCCACGTGTTACGGGCCGAATTGTGGTCGCAGTTTTGGCCGAATCGATGTCGATGAACGAGTTGGGTAGAGCAAAAACCGGTTCTCCGAGATGATGGGAGGCGAGCGATCGTCACCATCATGGAGATGGAGCCGGGCTCAAATTTAACCTAAGTCCCTCTCGGAGAACCGACTGATGTTATACCTAGGAATCGATCAGCACGCAAAGCAGATAACGATCTCTCTTCGCGATGATACTGGCACCGTAGTTTTGAATCGACAAGTTAGCACTGAACCTACGAGTTGCTTGGCATTCCTCACAAAGCTTAGGGAACGTGCTGAAGGTCAAGGGTACGTCGCAATTGTCGAGGTTTGCGGATTCAATGACTGGTTACTTGATTTGCTTCCCAAGTACGGCTGCGTGCAAACGGTGTTGATCCAACCCGATACGAAGCGCAAAGTAAAAACCGACCGCAGAGACGCCAAAGCGTTGAGTGAATTGCTTTGGCTGAATCGTGATCGAATCCAAAACAAGCAGTCTATTCACGGCGTACGCCAAGTCGTGTTACCTACTGTCATCGATCGCGAGAACCAACGATTGACCAGCATACGGCAACAAGTCGGGAGACAGCACACGCGAACGATCAATCAAATCAAACACATTCTGCGCCGTCACAATCTTCAGTGGCAAATGCCTACCAAAACCTTTCCAAGCAAGAAGGCAATCGAATGGGTCAAGGTAGTGGAACTACCAAGTTGTGATCGAAGCGAAATGAATTGGCACATTGATGAGCTGAAACGACGGGCAACGAAGATCGAATCGCTTGACGCCCAGATCCTAGCACGCGCTGAGGGCGATAAGGATGTCGAGCTTCTGCGCACGATTCCAGGAGTGGCCTACTTCACGGCTCTTGCTTTATCCTGCCGCATTGGAGACCCCAAACGTTTTTCGTCGGGCAAAGGTTTGTCGAACTATTGGGGCTTAACTCCATCGACCGCTGACAGCGGCGACGCCAAGGGGCGACGTGGGCACATTACCAAAGCTGGCAGTAAAGTGGCTCGATGGCTGCTTGGTCAAATAGTGGTTCATGTTTTGCGTAAAGATCCACTTATGAAGCTTTGGTACAAACCGATTCGAAATCGCAGAGGAAGCAGAATTGCGAGAGTCGCAGTGATGCGAAGACTCACCGTCATTATTCGTAACATGTTGGTCGAAGGACAGGACTATCGCGATTGCAGAAACGCCATGTTTGAGCGTCGGAAGAAGCAAGTTGAAAACAAGGTAGAGAACAGGTCGAAAGCAACCAAAAAAGGGCCGTTGCCAACTGCGTCTGCGATGAACACACAACCGGTAACGACTTCAGCGCATTAGCACCTAAAAGAAGAAACTCTTTCTGTTTACAAGTAAAGGAGGAGCGTAGAAATACAAGCATAGTCGTTGTTAGCAAGTGCATCAGTTTGGACTCCGCTGCCAGCCCGATTAAGGACTGGTCTTGCGTCCCAAACTGCTCACCAAGTCGATCCTCCGTACAGTCACATAGCTGGGCCTCGCAATAGGATTATCTCTACTGCCTGATAGCCCACGACGAATTGATTTGGAGCGAGACTTTGTGTGAGCGGATCGAACCGATAAACGAGTGTCTTGCCCAGAGCAAGAGCATACGAGCTACGGC
>JBIKLJ010000053.1:0-27138 GCA_044359895.1 Pirellula sp. | reverse complement strand
TATCTCAACGCCCGCAGCCTCGCATTGGCTCGAGTTTGCCAGGGATGCAATGGCATGTCGCTTTGAGATTCTGCTTCACCCAGGCCAGCCGAGCCACGGGGGCGAAGCTGCTTGCGAAGCGTTGGAAACCATAACCTACTTGGAACAAGTATTGAGCGTCTATGTTCCATCGAGCGACTTGAGCCGACTTAATGCGAATGGCGTCGGTGCTTGGTTGGACGTCTCCGAATCAACCTTCCAACTTCTGAAGCTTGGAAAAGAAATTCACGAATCGACCCACGGCGCATTTGACATGACGGCCGCAAAGCTATCAAAAATCTGGGGCTTCCACCAGCGCCAAGGAAAAATGCCAACCGAGCTGGAAATCGCTTCGGCCTTAGAAAACATCGGAACGGAGCATATCGAACTGGATCCGACCGCGCGACGTGTTCGATTCCAACAATCGATTGAAGTCAATCCAGGCGGAATCGGTAAAGGGTTTGCCATCGATTGCGCAGCGGGCTCTCTTCACAAACGTGGAGTGCAGCATTTTGCTTTCCATGGTGGAAAAAGCAGTGTCCTATGCCATGGAGGTCAGTCCTGGGACGCACCCGACCACGGCTGGAAAATCGCTGTTCGCCACCCTGAGCAATCGGAAAGAATTTTAGGCACGCTTACCTTAATGAATCAGGCGCTAGGTACAAGCGGACCCGCAAACCAATTCTTTTACTTTCGAGGAAAACGTTACGGGCACATCATCGATCCTCGATCCGGTTGGCCATCCGAAGGACTTCTCAGCGTCACCGTGCTGCATCCATCCGCCGGTTGGGCAGACGCACTTGCAACGGGGCTGTTTGTCATGGGCCTCGAACGAGCCATCGAGTATTGCGAACGCAATCCTGATGTTTGCATGCTAGCGTTAGCGGCTACCGAACGAGCGGGAACTTGCGAAGTCATCACTTGCAACATGAAGCCTGACCAATGGCTTCGATCTTGAACTAGATCCTCTTCGATCTTTTCCTTACCAAGTCTGTTTTCTCAGGCTGCCACAGAAAAAGCCCGCTAATACCCATAAGGGTGCTTGGTTTCGGAATGAAGAAAAGTGGTTGCTGTCGAAAGATGGTGGGCGAAAAATGGTGGGCGGAAGTATTGGCCCCCTGGCAAGCGAACCAATCACGATAAAGTAATCGCATTGTTGGATGGCTTGCTCGATTTCTAGCATGCAAAACGGTTGTTCACCGAACCATACGATGTGCGGTGCCTTGTCCATCATGGGGGGAGTCGTCTTGCTGCCGACGCGAATACTTGCTAATACCCAGTCATGCGGCGTCTAAATTCCTGGCTAAACAACAAATCCTTGCACTTGACTCGACTTGATTGGCCGGGGCAGATGGTGCAGTGCGCTTGGGAATCTTATCACAACTTCACTGACAAAGCATTTCCAGGGCGGAAATTTCCTGTTTGGACCGTGTTGGTATGCGCTTTCATGTTCGCAATCGGAAGTGGTTGCAATCGCAGTAACCCCTACTTAACGGCAACACCGTCGGGATTTCTTGGTCCTGCGGGAGCTCCTGTCGCATCGCCAGACGTGACGGCGCAAATCGCGGAACTGGAAAGACGCGCCAGGCTTCTCGACGAAAACAATCGTCAATTGACAACTCAGCTGGCTCAATCGCAACAGCAGATGCAACTTTTTCGGGAGCGTTCCGAGCTGATGCAGCGGCAGGTACAAGACGTTGGCAATCAGTTACAACAATCTCGGCTAGCCAACGCTCAATCCAGCCAGCAGCTTCGCGGCCTTTCCGACCAAGTGCAAAGCGTGCAATCGACCCAGTCTCGGAAAGGAGGGGCGAAACTGACGGCGAACACCAGCAACCGTGTCGCTGGTGAACCTCTACGCGATCTTGGCTATCCCGTTGAAGATGAAGGTGGAGTGATTCGTCTTCGTGTTCCCGCTGATCAATTGTTCCAACCCGGTTCCGCTCAGTTAACACCATCCGCAGCCAGTATTTTGGATCGGATTGCCGAATCGCTTCGACGCTCGTACCCCAAGCAACGCATTGCTATTGAGGGCCATACCGATAATTCGACTTTGTATGGCGGCGCCTTTGCATCCAACCATCAGCTTGCAGCAGCGCAAAGCAACGCAGTGCTCGACCATTTTACCAAACGCAACCAAATGCCAAGCAGCCAGCTCTTTACCTTGGCTCACGGCGAAAATTATCCCTTGGGCGACAACCAAAGCCCGACTTCCCGCGCAAGCAATCGCCGCATCGAATTCGTTATCTATAGCGAATCGTTCTGAACTCGCATTTCGCACTTGCCCTGCGATCGCCAGCATTGATTTAGCCAGAACACCAATCTTCGCATGGACAGAATTTCCGCCTTGCGTGCAACGCAACAAAAACCGTATTACTCAGTGAAGTGTTTGAGTTGCGTCGTATTGGACTGACGTACCGCAAGCCACTCTTAGCCAATTGTATGGATGAGGCTCATGAAAAACAAAGCGTTGCGAACAGCCGGAATCAACTTACGCAAATCGACCTTGGTGGTTGCCATGATTGCGACAACTTCCTTGGTTGGCTGCAAGTCAACGGGTTTAACTTTCCCTGCGTCTTTGGGTGGGAATAATAATCCAACACGAGTGCCCGCACCTGCGACTGGTAGTTTTCAGGTCCCTGGAAGCTATTCAGGGGCTGCAGGTAGTCCGCCGTCGACCGGCCTAAGCGGATCCAGCTTTTCCCCAGCCTCAACGGGCCCGGTAACGAGCCAAACCATGCAACCGGTTTCGAACTTGCTGAGCGGTCTACAAAACGCTCAATCTCAGTTTCGAACGGCAACCAATCAAGCCTTTGATCGCGTCAATCGAGCTTCCGAATCGGCTCAAGGCCAAGTCGAACAAGCAAGCGCCCGCATCGATCGTATCGGCGAAGGTGTTTCGCAAGCGTCCACGATTGTTTCTGATTCGCTAACCGCACCGATTGAAAATGGTGTTTACGTACCACCCAACCCAAGCCTACCAAGCTCCAATCCACCTAGCCTAGGAACGACTGGCAGCTCTGCAACAATCGGTGACAGTTTGCCACCCACCGCACCGGCATGGCGTGCACCGAGCACTTCGCCAGGGAATTGATGGGCTTCTTAGGTTGGCTGAAACCCCTAGTTCGCTTTGGCCAGCAGGCCTGCGATGTGGCTGGCTGTTACCCAGCTGCCTAAGCTAACTTCATGAATCCGCAGCAAATTGTCCAGCGTCGCCCACGATGGTGAACCCTCACTTGGCTTCGATAGCAGTTCACTCGGTTCCACCGGCAACATGCACATTGCGTGGCAAAGGAGCAGCCACTGGTATGGGCTGCAATCACCTTTGACTTCGACATAGGCCAATCGCCCATCGCGATCGTAGACCATGGCGTCCATTTGCTTGGCGGGATTGTTTGCATGATCGACCCAAACGAAGGAGCCATCCATCTCGAAATACATACCGGGCAGCCCTTGCATGGCTTCGACCAACCCTTCGAAGGATTGGGGACAAGGAACGTCGGGCTGAGGGTAGATTTGGACGAACAAGTTCATTGGATTTTAGAGCTGTCTCAACTTTTCAATCGCTTGCTCGGCAACAGAGCGTTGGGCAATCAATTCCTCCAATGCCTGGCGTTCTTTCGCAATGATATCTGCTGGTGCTTTGCTGACGAACGATTCATTGGACAGTCTGCCTTCTTTGCCTTGAATCTGTTTCATCAGATTGCTCAACAATTTTTCATTTCGCGAGATCTCTGCCGCGACATCAATGAATTGCGTCAGATCGACGAAGACATCCATCTGATCGATGGCAACATGCGCGTTGATCGATGGCAGGGTAGGATTCTGGCTCCACTGGGTTGCGTGCGCTCCAGCCATGCTGGACAAAAAGCTTGACATCGGCGCAAGCAGTTGTTCCATCTCTGGTTCGCAGCGTACGCAGAAAGGAACTTGGTCTTTGGGGCCTAAGTTCTGTCTTGAACGAATTTCACGGATGGCTCCCACCAAGTCAACAAAGTGAGCAAACTGCTTTTCGACGGACGGACGAATGTGCGCTTCGTTCACCGTTAGCCAATTTGCCTGGATAATCCATTTCGAAGGAGGCTGTGTTGATTGCAGGTCACGACTAGGCGCGAACCGAGCGAGCTCCTGCCAAATGGCTTCCGTCACAAACGGGGTTATAGGATGAAGCAACCGCAACATGGAGTCCAAGCAATGCGCTAATATTTGTTGAACCAATGGTCGAGCCGCAGGATCTTGCAAACGGGGTTTGGCCATCTCGACATAGAGAGAACAGAAATGGTCCCAAGCAAAGTCGTAAACAACTCGGGCAGCTTCGGCGTAGTGATAGCGTTTCAGTTCCGTCTGAGTCGCCTTGGTCACGGTGGCTAATCGAGACAGAATCCACTGGTCTTCGAGCGGTAGTTTTTCAAAGTCAACAGTTTGAGGTTGAAAGCCCTCCAGATTCATCATGACAAACCGGGATGCGTTCCAAAGTTTATTGACGAAGTTCCGAGCCACTTCGAATCGTTCACTCACCACCGGCGCTTTTGGATGCGCTTTGTCCGATTCTGCTTCGGCCCATTGCGTCGAAAATGTTTTGCCGCATTTGTCGCAAACGACTGTCGGCTGAGCTCGATTTTCTTTGGTTTGATTCACGAGCGCTTCGCAGTGCGGGCATTCGAACTGGACCGGCATACGCACATCTTGCGTTTCCGTGCACAGCCATACCAATCCGAAGCGAAGAGCGTCGGGGCCGAACTTGTTGATGACATCCAGCGGGTCAACACCGTTGCCTTTGCTCTTGGACATGGTCTCGCCATAGCCGTCCAAAATTTTTGGATGGATAAAGACTTCTTGGAAAGGAACTTTGCCGACATTGTTCAGCCCCATCAAAACCATGCGGGCGACCCAAAGCGTGATGATGTCCCGCGATGTGATCAACGTACTGGTGGGATAAAAGTATTCTAGATCGGCGGTTTGGTCGGGCCAGCCCAGGGTCGAATGAGGCCATAAGGCGGACGAGAACCATGTATCAAGAACATCCGCTTGCCGTTCGAGTCCCAGCGACTGGAGCTTTGCTTCTAATCCAGGGTCTTCATCACGAATGCAAACATGCAATGTCGTCGGCTCTTCCAAAGAAACGCTCAACAGCCCCGATGTACGTTCGGGCATCGCATCGATCTTGAACTTTAGCGATTGTGCATCACTAACATTTTCAAACGATTTGCTCCAAATAGGAATTTGATGGCCCCACCACAACTGTCGCCCCACGGGCCAATCACGCTTCTCACCCAACCAATCCATGTACCCATTGGCATAGCGAGCTGGATAGATTTTGACATCACCATTCGAAACGGCGTCCATGGCCGATTGAGCCAATTGCTCCATGCGTACGAACCACTGATCGGCCAAATACGGTTCAATGGGAGTCTTGCTTCGATCGCTGTGCTTCAGTTCAATCTCGCGATCTTCTGTCTTTTCTAGGAACCCAAGTTCGTCCATGGCCGCGACCACTTTATTCCGTGCTTTGGGCATGGTCAGGCCTGCATAAGGGCCACCGTTCTCATTGACGGTTCCATCCGGATTCATAATGTTCAGCATTGGCAATGAACAACGCAGCGCAACCTCGTAGTCATTCGGGTCGTGAGCCGGCGTAATCTTGACGCATCCGCTGCCCAGTTCCGGTTTCGCCCAAGCATCCACCACCAGCGGTATCTGTCGCTCTACCAGCGGCAGACGCAGCTTCCTGCCATCTTTGGCCATGTTGGCCAACAGAATCAACTGAGGTAGCAACTCTCGTCGCCGGACCGACAGGTCATCCAATTGCGCCTGAATGCCGGGTTGGTCTTTTGCGTTTGCCCCTTCCAGTTTTTCTTTCAGCGTCGCTTCGTACTTGTTCAGAGCATCCTCGGGCGCAGGATGGACCGCAACTGCTGTGTCACCTAGCATGGTTTCAGGCCGAGTTGTCGCAATGGTCACAAACGAAGGCTCGCCCGGCTTGGCATCGACGATGGGGTAGCGCAGGTGCCAGAAATGCCCCTTGACTGTTTCTGGATTGACTTCATCGTCGCTTACAGCGGTTTGCAAAAACGTGTCCCAGTTCACCAGTCTTTTCCCACGGTAGATAAGCCCTTTGGAAAAGAGATCAAAGAAGGTGGAGCGAACGGCGCGGGCGCACATCGGATCCAGCGTAAAGCGAGTGCGTCGCCAATCGCACGAACAGCCCACTTGTTGGAGCTGCCCCAGAATTCGCTTTTCATATTGCTCCTTCCATTGCCAAATGCGTTCGACTAGTTTTTCTCGCCCCAAGTCGTGCCGCGTTTTGTTCTCGGTTTCTTTCAATCGCTTTTCAACGATAGCTTGGGTGGCGATCCCCGCGTGATCCGTTCCAGGCATCCAAAGGGCCGAGAATCCTTGCATCCGATGCATACGAATCTGGATATCTTGAAGCGTGTTGTTCAAGGCATGTCCCAGGTGCAATGCGCCGGTAACGTTCGGCGGGGGGATTACGATCGTAAAAGGTTTTTTGGATGGGTCCACGTCCGCGTTGAAGCAGCCTTGTTCCAACCATTGTTGGTAGATCTCGGGGGCAGCCGAAGCGAAATCAAATCGGTTGGGAATTTCTTTGGTTTCTGGGTTCATCGTGAATCGAATTTCCGTCGTTGAATGACCGTTGACTGATGGACTGGAGGGTGAAGGACTGGAACGTGATGAAAGTGGCTAATCCATCGGAGAGCATCTTTTTTGGGAAGCCCTGCAGGATTTGAGTTGATTGTCGCAGGCAATGGAGCCATGACAATCCCGACTAGTTAGTTGGCCGCAGCGCGAGTTTGATTGAGTCGGAATTCGACGGCATCGACCAACGCGTGCCAGCTAGCTTCGATGATGTTCTCACTGACACCGATGGTGCGCCAAGTATCATGGCCATCGGTGCTTTCGATGTTGACGCGAATGCGTGCGGCGGTGCCTGCTTGTCCGTTCACAACGCGTACCTTGAAGTCCGTGAGCTGCATGGAATCCAACGCGGGGTAGAAGGGCAACAACACCTTGCGCAAGGCCGCATCCATGGCATTAACTGGTCCGTGACCTTCAGCCGCTTCAACGCGAACTTGGCCATCCACTTGAATCTTGAGGATCGCTTCGGCAAAGGTTTGGTTTCGTGTGGTATCGAGATCACCAGATAGGATTTGGTACTTGATCGTCTGAAAATGTTCGACGTAGGAACCGATGCAGCGTTTCACAAGAAGGTCGAACGAGCCTTCGGCCGCTTCGTACTGGTACCCTTGATTCTCTTTGGCAACGACCTCGCTTAGGATTTTATCCAGAACGGCTCGATCGTTAGGTAGCTTATGGTCCGCGGTTAAGGCTGCGATATTGGATCGACCTGACAATTCACTTACAAGAATTCGCCGTTCGTTGCCGATCAAAGCCGGATCCATGTGTTCATACGTATGAGCGAACTTGTTGACCGCATGGACGTGCATTCCCCCTTTGTGCGCGAACGCGCTGCGACCGACGAAGGGTTGCCCGCTGCGCAGTTGCAAATTCGCTGTTTCGTAAACGTATCGCGAAAGCTCAGTGAGGTGTTCTAAAGATCGCCCCCCAAGAACGCTGTAGCCCTTTTTCTTGAATTGCAAATTGGCCAGAACCGTCACCAAATCTGCATTGCCACAACGTTCGCCAATTCCGTTGATGGTGCCTTGGACTTGCTCGCAGCCAGCGTCGATCGCCGATAGGGAGTTGGCTGTTGCCAGATCCCCGTCGTTGTGACAGTGGATTCCAAATCGCACACCGGTTCCCTCTAGGCTAGACCGCGCGTCGGTAACAATCGCAGCGATCTCCTCGGGAAGAGTCCCGCCATTGGTATCGCAAAAAACAATCCATTTCGCCCCTGAGGTCGCAGCAGCCCGAATCGCTTGCAACGCGTATTGGCGATTGGCTTTGTATCCATCAAAAAAATGTTCAGCGTCGTAGACCACTTGCGAGTACTTGGCCAAATGAGCCACGCTTTCCCCAATCATGTCTAGGTTTTCTTGCAGAGTGACGCCAAGCACTTCCGTGGCATGGAAATCCCAAGACTTTCCGACCACCGTAATCACGGGTGTTTGCGCAGCGACCAGAGCCTTCATGCCTGGATCTTCTTGCACGGTGACGCCGCGTCGTCGAGTCATTCCGAAAGCACAAACCAAGCTGTTTCCCATGGGCAGCGAACGAATGCGATGAAAAAACATGGTGTCTTTTTCGTTGGACAAAGGGTAGCCCCCTTCGATCATGTCGATCCCCATTTCGGCCAACCGAACTGCAATATTCAATTTATCCTGCAGGGACAGGCTAACCCCTTCGCCCTGAGTTCCGTCGCGAAGCGTGGTATCGTACGTGTGGATGGAGCGAGTCGACATGATGATTCTGTTGGTGGATTGCGTTCGACTAAGGTTGAAATGAAAAAACCCCTGGAGCCTTCGAGTTAGGCTTCAGGGGTTTGGATTTGTGTTTCGCAAGTTCATCTTGCAGTGCCAGCGAATCCCCGAGCCTAATTGTGGACGGGAATCATAATGACGTTGCAATGGCTGTACGACGGGAACATCGATAGGTTTTCCGTTGGTGAATTTCTCAGACGTGCTAAGCTTACGTGACAAAGCTACTTTTTGCGAGGGGTTCTGACCGATTTGTTGACAGCGGAAAACTCTCTGTCGCACCACCACCGGCGGCCAGACTCTTAGTTGCGGCCCTTAGCTAGCGGCTCGTAGAATTTGCTCGCCAATGGCCAACATTTCTTGGCAATCAAGAAATTGGTTGTTCGAATGGAAGAGGGCCGTGAGCGATGCCTTGTGGATTTTCATTTTGAGCCCCCCAACGCCAAGGGCGCCGTAATCAAACCGCTCGCCGCGTTGCTTGCCTTTATCCATAATCGTAATCCCTGCAATTCCCGATGGGGGCACCGCATTGAGATCGATGGCAACCTTCAAGTTGGTGGCCTTACTGAGTTGCGATTCGTTCAAAAGACCGGCCCCCGCTGCGCCGCACCCGAAGACCATTTGGACCGAGCTGAGAACTTCGTTCAGTTCCGCATCGTCGGAGGAAGCAAGTGGCTTCAGGTATTTTTCGTTGGCTCCGCCGGCAACCAACAGCCGAATGCATTCTTGGGAGCGTTCCAAAGATCGGGACGCAACGTATGTGAAACACTTTTCGTTGGCTAGGATTTGGCAAACTCGCTGACCAACGGACCCTGTTGCTGCCATGACCAAGGCGTTGGCCCGTTCTAGCTTCAAATGTCTAGTTGCACAAAGAACCGTCGCGGCAGCCGTGCTGTTCGCACCGTTACTATCGAGCATGATCGAAACGCGGAATGGATCGAGAAACGATTCCAAAGCAACTGCAGCAATCGCTTCTCCATCGTTGACGTTTGTACCGCCAATAAAGATCGCAGTGTTTTTTAGGTCGCTTGGCCCACGCGTGTACATCGCACCATGGACCAGCGAACGAACGTTATCAACGGTTACGCCCGAGTGTTGAAGCAAGTGATCCACGCCCGCGTCAATCGCTACAACAGCGTCGAACACGCTGGCCTGTGAGTCAGAATCAAGCTGGATTAAGATTTTTTGTTTGCTCATCCCTTTATTGAACCTTGATGCAACCAATTCGTCAAGAAGTGCGTAAAAAACCATGCTCGCTTGTTATACTTAAATCTCCTTCGGTTTTGTCTTTTCGTTTGCCCCTGAAATCGGGCTTTTAACCCAAAAGTTTGAACATGGCCAAGAAAGCCGTCAACCTACAAGAATTGAATCCGGACAGTAGTTCTGCCGAGATCGCCGCTGTGGAGATCGCCGCTGCGGAGATCGCCGCTGCGGATGAGGTCGCTGGTAACGGCAAGTACACCGTTGTCGCGCGTCGATACCGCCCAAAAACATTTGAAGAACTTGTTGGGCAGTCTACAGTATCGCAAGCGCTTCTGAACGCCATCCAGAGCAATCGCGTTGGCCACGCCTATCTTTTCACGGGTGCCCGCGGAGTTGGAAAAACGAGCACCGCAAGAATCTTTGCGAAGGCCTTGAATGCTTCCGCAGAAACCAACGGCAAGTTTGATCCCACATCCGATATCGCCCTGGCAATCGATTCGGGGGAAGACATGGATGTGATCGAAATCGACGGGGCGAGCAATCGCGGGATTGATGAGATTCGACAGTTGCGGGCCAATGCTGCGGTTCGACCCAGTCGATCTCGCTACAAGATCTACATCATCGACGAAGTGCACATGCTGACAACGCAGGCCTTCAACGCATTGCTGAAGACTTTGGAAGAGCCGCCGGGCCACGTGAAGTTTATCTTCTGCACGACCGACCCCGAAAAGATGCCGATCACGGTTCTATCGCGTTGCCAACGATTCGATTTCCCACCCGTTCAAGCCGACCAAATCTATGAGCGATTGAAATTCATCTGTCAAAACGAAGGTACCAAAGCAGACGAAGCAGCCCTTCGATTGATCGCTCGTCGTGCTGCCGGATCCATGCGCGATAGCCAATCGTTGCTAGAACAGTTGCTCAGCTTTAGCGGCAACGAAATTACCGCCGAGGTTGTTCATGCGATGCTTGGGACCGCCGATGAAACAAGGCTCGCGTCCTTTGCGCTTCGTCTCATCGAAAGGGACTCCGCGGGCGCGCTTCGTGAACTCGATACCGCGATTGCTGAAGGAGTGGACGTTGGTCAAATCGCGGAACAGCTGCTTGGGTACCTGCGCGATATGATGGCCATGAGTGTTGGCAGCCATCCCGATCTGATGCGAACCGCAAACCCCAACAGCGCTGGACAGCTAACGGAATGGGGGAAGACGTGGGGAACCATGACTCTGCTTTCCGCATTGCAGCTCTTGGATGAGACCATCGTCAAAATGCGACACAGTGTCCAAAGCCGAATTTTGCTGGAAGTGGCTTTGGTTCAAATCTGTAATCTCCAAGACCTGCAGTCGCTTTCCGATTTGGTGCGTGCCTTTGCAACCGGCCAATCTGCCATGCCAGCTCGGCCTGCGATCGCAACACCTGCCTCCCCAAGCACTAGCGCGGAAGCAAAAAAAAAAGATGAGCTAGCTCCCGCGAAATCCATGGAAGCAGTCCCTGTCGCTCCAGTGATTCTTCCTGCAGTTGCTCACCCTGTATCTGCACCTCCTGTATCTGCACCCCCTGTATCTGCACCCCCTGTATCTGCTTCACCGGTACCTGCTCCAACCCTGTCTGCTTCGGAGCAAAACAAACCGCTCCCTGCGGAGGCTCGTTCAGAACCCGAAAGCCCAGGCACTCCAGTTGCGTCGTATGTGGCTCCGTCCACCGACCAGCTAGCACCGAACGCGAAGCTGTCCGTATCCGAAAGCAATACCGCACAAGTATCCAAGGACACTTCCGATTCGGAGGTTCCCAGCGACAACGCAAGTCAATTCCGACACGTCGCACAAAAACTGGGTGGGTTTGCTGGGCAATGTGCAGCCATGACGATTCGTGTCGAAAGCATTTCTGAAAACCAGTG
This sequence comes from Pirellula sp., assembly GCA_044359895.1. Taxonomy (GTDB): domain Bacteria; phylum Planctomycetota; class Planctomycetia; order Pirellulales; family Pirellulaceae; genus JBKCUI01. The sequence goes on along the minus strand of JBIKLJ010000053.1, from coordinate 15,624 downwards.
GCAAATTTGTCTTGGTCGCGATGGGTTAGCGGTCCAAGAGTATTTCCAAACCGGTGACAATTGCAAACGATTGACGCAGGCGGTCAAGAAACAGATCGGTCGCGATATCCACCTTTCGTTTCTTGTGACCAACGAACTTAGCCCTGCATCCAGTGCAAGCGAACCATCGAATGCCAAAGAAGCGGTGGCAGAATCCCTACCGGAAGTAACCGGGCCGTCGGTTCCTCAAGCGGTATTGATTCGCAATGCCATGAACAACGCATTGGTGAAGCTGTTCATGGATGCGTTTGAAGGACAAATTGTCCGGGTCGACGCCAAGCGGACAGCTGTTCCAAAGCCTCATTCGGTCGTACAAGAATTAAGCTCCGCTTCTCAAGAGGCTAACTAGCGTCGAGCGAACTCACCAAGAGCTTCCACAACCTGCTTTAGATTTGCTTACTTGTGGGCATGCAACCGAATGCGAACATAGCTACCGAATTGGTCCTGTGTTAGTTCGGGGCAACTTAAAGGGGTTGAGTATCTCGATGAAGCGGTCGAATTCGCCTCCTCGGGATGCGGTGATCGTATGAAGTTCGCCTGTGTAGGGATGTCGAAAATCAAGACGCATCGCGGTCAGCAGCATCCTGTAGACTCCTGTTCGAGCATATACCATCTGGTTGTATCGATGATCGCCATGCCGATGGTCACCCAGGACGGGATGTGCAATGTGGTTCAAATGCCGCCGAATTTGATGCCATCGCCCTGTAAGCGGCATAATCTCCAGCAGGGCGTATCGGCTTTCTTCGAACCCGCTCATCGGCCAAGGGGGCTGGTAGCGATCGAGGACATCGTAACGGGTCACGGCTTCTTGCGTCGGGTGGTCGTCCGTGCTTCCTGGATCGAATTCCTCCCCGAACTTTTCACGAAGTGGCTTGTCGACGATCCCCGTTTCGGGCGGGAATCCTCGAACAAGCGCCTGGTAATACTTTGCGACCTGTCGTGTGGTAAATAGATCGACCATTTTGGCCGCATCCGGGCCGCTCAATCCAAATAGGATTAGACCTGCGGTTGGGCGATCGAGACGGTGGACAGGATAGACAAATCGATTGAGCTGGTCGCGCAACGTTTGCAGCAATACCGGTTCGTCAGGGCGAGTCATCTTGCTGCGGTGAACAACCAGACCAGCGGGTTTAAAGACGGCGACGTAATGATCGTCCTGGTACAAAATCTGCAGCGGTTTTGACAAGGTCTCATCGATAAAGTCATCGGTCTCGGGCAAATCCAATTCGGTCAACTTGTTGGTCCTAGCTGCTCATGCAATTTTCGAATCGGAACAGGCTCGCGTCGGAGCTCGCAACAGCGAGGTCATCTTCATTGTTTTTACTAAGAACACACGGCGAGCTTTACTGGTTGACTTGCGGTTCGACAATTTGTGTACGCGTATTGGCAGCCAGCTCGGTCAATTTTTGTCGTGTTCCCGTCGGCCAAAGAATCTCGACTTCTTCTAGTTTTTCGTCAGCTGGTAGCCCTACATGAATGTAATAAGGATTCTGAGAGAGGTAGCTACCGCCCCCAACCACGTTGCGAAGGATGCTGCGTTGATTGGACTTGAAAACGACGCTGGCACCAATCGCATCGCGATTGGATTGTGTTCCTATGAGCTCTAGAATCCACCACTGGTTGGGTGACTTTGATTTGTTCTCCAGGATGACGGAAGGTTGATTGACATGGGAAAAGCTCAGGTCGAGATCCCCATCGTGGTCTAAGTCGAAAGCAACAACACCGCGCCCTCGCCACTTCTTGCCAAAGTACTCTGACTCCGGGAAAAGCTGGCGAGTGAATCGTTTCTTACCTGTATTGGTCAAGTATAAGGGGTTCTGGGAAGAATTGCCGCCTCCTTGATGAAACTGCATGACGTGCCCATTGGCGACAACCACATCTTCATCACCATCCGAATCGAAGTCTCCGCTTGCGGTCCCGAACGCAACATACGTTGTCCCCAGTGCCATCAGTCCTGTAGCGGATGTGACGTAACGATAGTTCGACTGACCGTCATTTTTATACAACGCGAAAGCCTGGTTTTCGTAATTGCAAACCCAAATGTCGGCCATCAAGTCTTGGTCATAATCCAGCAGGCATAAGCCCATGCTGCCTTGCGGCGAGCCCAAATCGTCCACGGCGGTGCCACTGGCGAGTCCCATCTCTTTGAACACGCCTCCTTGGTTTTCATAGTAAAAATTATTCGTCGTGTCGTTGGCAACGTAGACATCCGATTTGGCATCGCGGTCAAAGTCCGCAACCATGACCCCCAATCCCTTCCCGCCTTTCACTAAGCCTAATTCCGTCGTCTTCGCAGTGAAGGTCCCATTGCCATTGTTGTGATAAACAAGATCATCGAATGCATCAAAGTTGCCGGGTGCGCAAACGTCAGGAACACTCAATGATTTGCAAGGTGGGTGGTTTGAGAATGACCAATTGACATAATGAGCAATGTAAATGTCCAAAAAACCATCGTTATCAAAATCACCAAATGCTGCACTTGTGCTCCATACCGTATCGCTCAAGCCTGATGCCAAAGCTGATTCAACGAACGTCCCATCCCCTTGGTTGATAAACATCTGAAGGCCATCGTAGCCAGTGACCAAAAGATCACTGAATCCATCACTGTTGAGATCGCCCGATGTCGCTCCGTGCGTGTATTTCGAGACCAGGTCCGTACCCGCAAGAGAGCCAACATTCAAAAAATTCTTGCCAGAGCGGCTTTGCCAAAGGGAACCGACCAGTCCGGAAATCGTTTTGTCTTTTAAGACGCCACCGCCAGGGAAAAAAAGGTCATCCCAACCGTCGCGGTCGTAGTCAAAGGCTGCGACCCCGCCGCCGATGGTTTGAAGGATCGACATTTCGTTGGACTCTTCACCATTTTGATACGTATGCGAGAGACCTACCTTGGTTGTGAGGTCGTCGAATATGACTTCGGTATTGGAAATTGTCTCCTGAACCTTTTCTTGCTTCGGTTTCGGCTCAATAGGCTTTTCGCCTTCGCAACCTAGGACCGCAAAAACCATGGTGAGAAGAAACAGCTTGCAGAACTGCTGAGTCCTTTGAATGGAAAGGTCTGCCAAGGGACGTTCTGTGCACCAACCGATTGGCTGCGTCGATGTAAGCCGTACTCGAGCCGCCCTACTTAGCGGAAGGTTGTGGGGCGCTCGTTTTGATGAATGAACGATGATAGGCTGCCTTTCGTCGATTGATTTCATTGTCGCCCGAGTCCGTACCTTGAGTCTTTGATTCATAATAATCAGCCAGAAACTGGTGAGCTTCTTGGCAATTGGGATCTTGACTCAATGCAGCTCGAATCCAGAAAAGGCCAAAGCGTTCCGATTCATACTTGAAAAGAATCTTGCCCATCTGCACTCGCGAGGCTGTGTCTTTTGGATTTTGATTGACACGATCACGGAGGATTGTGATTTTATCAAATTCTTCTCGTTCCTCTTTGATCCTGGCAAATTCTTTTTCTGCTTGGGCTTCCATTCCAAGTCGTTGCAGGACTCTGCCGTAGGAATTACGAGCAATAAAGTCACGCGGATTGACTTCCAAAGCCATTTCAAGATATTTTTTGGCGTCTTCCCAATTGCCTAGCTTGACCTCTAGCACCCCTAAGTCGGATGCTGCGAGAAATCGCTCGGGGGATTCTTCGACCACCTTGTACGATTCTTGACAAGCATCGTGCCCTTTTTCTACAGCAGCCTTGAACAGCTCCCGGCTTTTTTCCAGGTCGCCTGATTGTTCGTAGCAATGGCCAAGAAAGGTCTTGATTGCGAGCGATTGTTTTCCGTAATCGAATTTTTCAAGGATTTTGATAGATTCCTCTGGGGCATTGTTCCCAGACTTTAAACGGGCAAGTCGCCAGGCTGCTTGGACATGCTTAGGATCTTTCGCTAGGACGGTTGCATATTCGCGTTCCGCTTGTGCGGTGCCGCGAATATGTTCGTTCATGATCCCAAAGCGGTAGTTCACCATCGGGTCGCCTGGGTAATCTTTTTCGTAAGCTTCAAGGATTTGAGCGGCATCCTGAAAACGGGAAAGCGATGCAAGACCGTTTGCATATGCATCCACAATATCACCGATGTCAGGCCCTTTTTCAGCGATCCACTTCTTCACTTTCAGTTCGGAGGCCAAGTCGAATTCACCTGTGCTGACCGTCGCCAGCGTTTGCTCTTTCTCTAAAAGCGACTTGTCAAAACCAAGCTCGAATGCAGTGGTGAGATGCTTAGCCATTCCGATCAAGTCACGGTCAAGCCGGCACTTTTTGGCTAACAGAAATTCGATCTCAGCATTATCGCGAGAGAGTCGTTGCGAGAAACTGAGCCAGCCCTGTGCCGAATCCAGGTTGCGAGCCAGCATGGCATTGCTCGCCATCGAATTGGAGAACCCGACGACGCCACCTTGAAAAAAGAAGATGCAAACGGCGAAAACAAGAATGCCTACTAGTATCCATTTTCGGCGAGCGCCGCTAGGCTTGGATGGATGGGGGTTGGTTTTCTTGTTCTTTTTACGGCTCATTCTAAAACCCCATAAAAGAAAAACCGAAGCGGTTAGGCTTCGGTCCATTCTTCAAACCAGTCTGGTTTCGTTAGAGCATTCCCATAAGCTCTTTGGCTTTTGCTTTCACTTTAGCTGGATCATTTAATGTCACTATTTCTTTAAGACCCGCCTCGAGCGCATCGCCTTTGGCTGGATCTGTTTTCTTTAAAGCGTTCACATTGCTAGTGAGATTGGTCATTCCACTACCAACGCGTCCTGATTTTTCGATCGCTCCAAGGTCATTTTTGATCGTTCCAATCACATCGATCTTAACCGTCTCGGAAAAACCGTTGTCGCCGTCAGTACCACATCCGACGATGCTTAACATGAGAGCGAGGGCCAGCAGACCATTCAATAAACGCATCGTTACCTCGAGCAGAAAAATGAAAACAAATAAGTTCCCTAGCAATGGCGCTAGGGAACTACAAATTTTACACCAAGCTACTACTGTTCGGTAGTTGCAATGTCACCACCGCTGGCCGTACCAAGTCGTTGGTAGGACAAGGTATCGATAGTGGAGGCGATGAACTGTACCGAACCGTCACCCATGGCGTGCATTGCACCCCCGGTGTGGCGACTTCGCGCCGGGTAAACCCCGTCGTTGTCCCCTTCGCCGCAACCACCGCAATTGTTACCCGCAACCCCGCGCCAGTTCGGCGGAGCAAGGGTATTGGTGGCGGTGTTGTACATTCCCGGACCCATCCAGTGCGAACCTGCTCCACTCACATGGTTTCCACCACCCGCAAGGGTTGTGTTTGCAAAGGTGTCTAGCGCTGCTACCGACCAGTTTTTCGCGCCAGCACCACCAGGGAATGCCAGTCCGCGGGCGATGTCACCCGTGTTTTGGAAAATGCCCCCGTCGGCGTCTCCCTTAATGAACTCAGCAATCATGATGGTATTGGACAGACCGTCAGTCACATCGCTGAATCGGCTGTAAGAAACTCGATTGAAGAACCCGTTACGGTCTCCAGCGCCCACGTACCAGCCCAAGTTGGTCCCAGCAGACCAACCGTAGTTGTTCCCTGGATAAGCTTGATCAGGATACCGGCGGTCCGAAGGGCAAATGAACGAAGGAATCTTAGCTGCGAAAGCAGCTTTGCAGTTCATGGTCTTTCCTGGTGGCACGCCGCCACCGCTCCAAGGGTGACCTTGGTAGTGTGGGAAGGAACGGTGATTCTCAAAATAGACTTGCTCGTACAATGGTCCTTGCTCGATGTAAGGAAGGATGCCTGTGTGAGGCGAGAAACCGTTCCAATTGGAGTCTTGGCCCCAGTCGGTTTGTCCTTGTGTGGACAATCTTCCAGCCAGCTTGAAGGTCGATTCGTAATTGTGAACCGAAAGCCCAAGCTGCTTCATGTTGTTGCTGCAACTCATTCTTCGGGCGGCTTCGCGAGCAGCCTGAACGGCGGGTAGCAACAGCCCCACCAAAATACCAATGATGGCGATAACCACCAAGAGTTCAACCAGAGTGAACCCTTTCCTGATCTTTTGCATATGTACCTCTACTAAACAAAAAAGAAAAAACGTACCAATTCCTTGGTGAACGAAAAACACAAACCGATCGTGAGTTGTTGGTCAAACCGCCATTCAACCAACATCTCAATGGGTTCGTGGAGTCAAGTGTCGGCCAACTATGAACTTCAAATCAATTTTCGAAGAAAAATGCCGTTTTGACACCACCGTCCATATATTAGGTGGCCTGGGACCCCTTTGTCAAAGTCTATACACACCGGAAAAGCCAAATTTTCGCTATTTTCTTCACCGCCAAAGCGAGATGGATTTGCCTTATGCAAGCCACAAGGGGGCGAATTCTTACAGCTTGCTCATGATTTCTTTTGCCTTGGCTTTGATCTTGGCACCGTCTTGCAGCTCGATCAGTTCCTTCAGGCCCTTGCTGACCGCCTCGGCTTTGGCTGGGTCGGTTTTCTCAAGAGTTCTAGCGCTGGAAGTCAAGCTGTTATAGCCGCTGCCGATTCGACCGCTTTTCTCGATGGACTCGAGACCCTTCTTCAGGTCTGCGGCGGCATCAAAATTTCCTGTCTGAACTTCAACATTGGCTGGCCCGCTGTCGCAACCTACAAATCCAACCAAAAATCCCAAACCTAACAGAACACCTAGTACGCGCATGATTCCCTCAATGGAAGTCTAGAAATAGAAAAAGTCCCCTAGTGATGCACTAGGGAACTTGAATTGAACCAACTTGTAGCAGTTCTTACTGCTCGGTAGTTCCGATGTCATTGCCCGACGCTGTGCCCAATCTTTGATAGGAAAGGGTATCGATGGTCGAGGTGATAAACTGAACAGATCCATCACCCATGGAGTGCATTGCACCGCCGGTGTGGCGGCTACGCGAAGGGAAAACGCCGTTTGTGTCCCCTTGGCAACGCGAGCAGTTTACACCACCCGAGAACCCTCGCCAGTTTGGCGGAGCAAGTGTGTTGATGGTCGTGTTGTAGTGACCAACGGACATCCAAGCATTCCCAGCTTCCGAGCTGTGGTTGCTGTTACCTGCACCACTGGCTGTGGAGACCGCAAAGGCATCCAACATGGCTAACGTCCAGTTCTTTTGCGGTCCGGCTGGCAAGGTCATGGATTGTGCGAAGTCACCCAAGTTCGTGTAAGTGCCGTTGTCTGCATCACCTTTAACGAATTCCGCAATCATGATCGTGTTCGAAAGACCGTCTGTAATGTCCCCAAACTTGCTGTACTGAAAACGATTGTAAAAGCCGTTGCGGTCGCCCGCTCCGGTATTCCAGCCGACGTTGGTCCCGGCGCTGAAACCGTAGTTGTTGCCAGGATAAGCTTGGTCAGGATAGGCTCGGTCCGATGGGCACAGGAACGCAGGAATCTTCGAGGCGAAGACAGCCTTGGCAGACATCGTCTTGCCTGGCGGAATCGCATTTCCACCTTGCCATGGGTGTCCAGCATAGTGCGGGAACGTTCGGTGGTTCTCAAAAAAGACCTGTTCAAACAATGGACCTTGCTCGATGTACGGCAAAATCTGAGTGTGAGGCGAGAAGCCGTTCCAGTTAGAATCTTGTCCCCAATCAGTTTGACCTTGAGTCGACAAACGCGGTGCAGTTTTGAATGCCGACTCGTAATTGTGAACAGCCAAGCCCAACTGTTTCATGTTGTTGCTGCAACTCATTCTTCGAGCGGCTTCACGAGCAGCCTGAACGGCGGGAAGCAACAGCCCCACCAAAATACCAATGATGGCGATAACCACCAAGAGTTCAACCAGTGTGAACCCCTTCCTAAACCTTTGCATATGTACCTCTACAAGCAAAAAAGTGCAAAACCGCACCGAAAGGTGCACTAAAAAAAAGAATCCTTGCCTTCCATCTCGAAAATCTTCAACCTCTCCGCATCAGAAATTCGGCATGGAAGCGCAGCGACCGTTAGACACATATTACGGTAGCTTAGTTCCCATTGCTAGATGTTGGGCCTTTCGTTGTGCTGGGAATGTGAATTTTTCGTGTTTCTTCTTGACTGGCGGTAGGCTCCGCTCCAACAATCTTGTTTCTCCATTATTTTTCGGGATCATGCGAAAACATGCAAACTTTGAGCCGAAGTCAGTTGCTTTTGTTGATCGGCTTCATCTTCGCGGTCCTCGTTATCGCGGGTGTTGGTTTTTCGCAGACCACCATCGAGTTCGCGGATAGCGGCTCTCAGGCACGGCTGGTGGCGAACCATTTCGACGGGGGTGGAACCAAAGACTACTTGCCCCAGCTTGTGATGGCGGGATTAGCTGTGTTTGACTTTGATAATGACGGCTGGCTGGATGTTTATCTTTTGAACGGGCACGAGATCCATGGATCGGCGGGCGGGGACAGCTCTAAAGCAATTGGAAATACGCTTTACCGCAACAATCAAAACGGGACCTTTACGGATGTAACTGCTAAGGCGGGCGTTGCGGGCGGAGGATTTTCGTTGGGGGTTGTCGCAGCCGATTACGACAACGACGGCGACTCTGATCTGGCCATAAGCAATTTCGGTCTTGCGCAGTTGTTTTTGAACAACGGTGATGGCACCTTCGATTCGGTGGGACAGCAAGCGGGGGTCGAAGGATCTGCGGACCAGTGCGGATCGGGGATCGCTTTTCTGGATATCGACAACGACGGAAGCTTGGATCTGTTTGCGAGCAACTACATCGAGTTTAGCCTCGCACCTTACTCGCCCGAGATTCGAAGACCGACACTTTATGCACCAGGCCCCAATGACTTTGTCCCCGCCCCGGACCGACTTTATCGGAGTTTAGATGATGGTTTGTTCGAAGACATTAGCATTGCATCGGGAATCGCGGCTCTGCCTGGCCCTAGTATGGGGGTCGTTTGCGCTGACTTCGATGGAGATAACGATACTGATATCTTCGTAAGCAGTGATGCTTCTGCCAATCAGCTTTTTGTCAACGATGGCTCGGGACGCTTTACCGACGGAGCATTAGAAGCCGGTGTTGCCTATGATCTGAATGGTCTTTCCAACGGATGCATGGGTGTAGAAGCCGGCGACTACGACAATGATGGTTGGGTCGACCTTCTGATCACGGATTTTACAGGCCAAACGCCCATGCTCTTTCGAAATCTTCAGGGTGGGTTTTTCCAAGACACGAGCCGTGTGACCCAGGTCGGTCGGACTGTGATGCCGCATACTAACTGGGGAGTTGGTATGGTTGACTTCGATAATGATGGGGACTTAGACGTTTTTTTTGCAAACGGCCACCTCACTAAAAACATCGAAACGATTGATGATCGCACTCGATACCGAGTTGCTAACACATTGATGCAGAACGAAGGAAAAAAGGGCTTTCGTGACGTGAGCTCGACTGGGGGAAGCGGTATGAAGATTGTCGAGTGTAGCAGGGGTTCTGCGTTTGGTGATATGGACCGCGATGGTGATATGGACGTGGTCGTTCTCAATGCAAACTCAACACCGTCGTACTTGGAGAATCAGACAAAGTCTTTGGGTGGATGGGTGGATGTTCGATTGGTGGGGACGACCGTAAACCGCGATGCGGTGGGTGCCTCCGTTCGCGTCACCTCGTTAGATGGAACTAAGCAGGTTTCCCAGGTTGCAATCGTGCATGCGGGACGGAGCTATCAGAGCCATTATGGAACCGAATTGCATTTTGGTCTGCGCAATGCCGCTCGTGTCGAAAAGATCGATGTGACATGGCCGGGTGGTGCGAAAGAAACCTTTGCAGGCTGCCCGGCCAATGTTCGGCTGGTTTTGGTTCAAGGGACAGGCGAATCTGTACCCAAGTAGGCTTCGCTTTCCGAACAGCTTGCGAGCCATGTAGCTTGCAAGCGATGAGTATCTGGCCTTCGGTTTGGGGCATCGACCCAGAGCTGTAGCAAATGGCTGTAAGATTCGGTTAGACGCTAGCCCAGGGTTAGCTTCGCTTTACCTTTTTGCCTGTTTGTTTTTCGAATGCCTTCATCACGGCCTCGCGATCGGTTTCTTCTTTTTCTCGCGCTAGACAGGCGAGGTTCCAAGCTGCTTTCTTTCCGTATCTTTTCCATGCAAAGCTTAGCTTTTGCCGCTGTCCATCCTGAGTGATCCAAGAAGCGCAGTAGGCGAAAGATTCTGCATTGGCCCAACGTGAATCCACATTGCGTACCAAATGAACCCCCACTTTGCCGGACGAATTTCGCACGGTTTTGCGATTTCGAGTGGTTACCACCGGGCCGGCTTCTTCGAGCCAACCTGCGTAGCACGCTTTGGCGGCGGCGAGCGACTTGGTTTTCGAGCCATAGGATTTGTCGTTAAAAAACTGCTGCTTTCTCTTGCCGGCACGTGTGATTCGCACCATCCAACCCCGTGTAGTCACGTTGTCGTATTCAATCCGTGTGACGCCCTTAATTGCTTTCGCCATATCCCCGCTCATCTTTCCTGAAAAAAACCAAACGCTGCACCTAAGCTTAGCATGCTGGAAAGCAAAGGTCTACGCGCTAGAACAATAAAAAAGCTACGAAAAGCCGGCTGCCCGCGGCGCCTTCAAGGGCGCAAGCCCTGCTTGCACCTAATGAGCCGTGGGCGCTAGCCGCGACAACCGTATTTGGCAGGGAAACCGTAACGCGGCTAGCGCCCACGGCTCAGCTTGCTCCGGATGGATAGCCCAGGCTAGTCATCGGCGGAAATAATGTCAGGCCCTTGTCCGGCTCTTTTTTCGTACATCCCATCCCCCATTTTGACGTACTTGGTAAAGCCCTTCGCGTCTAGATTTTTATCGCTGAGACTTGTGTTGGTTTTCATGTCGGACCACATGCCAGCCACAGACGGGAGCGAAATGCAGCGCCGAACCGGTTTTCCGTTTTCAGGATGATGAGTTAACGGCGGTTCGCTCATTCCTTGAAGCACTTCAAAGGTCTCTCCATCCTTGCCATCGGTCTCAATGATTTCGTAAACGTAAATTGGCATCGGAGTTGATTCGGGTTAGGGCGGTTCAGGTGTCTGTCCAGGTAGTGGCACGTTGTTGCAATCTTGAATGCTAGCCGAAGGCAGTCAACCAAGTCCACGCAAAACGCTTCTAAATTATTTTTTGCACAAACCGGACATGTATCATTCCTCAATCTTCTTCGAAACGCAAGGGCGACGGTTTTGTCGTCGTGGGTCTTTGGAAAAGCCACGCACGTAACGCGAACCCGAGCGATCCAAGTCACCATGTTGCAAGCGACTCGCGAATCCTGAGAATCAACGATGCTGAGTCGCGCTACTGCGAAACTCGGAAGGTGTTTTTCCTGATTCACGCTTGAATGCTGCAGCCAAATATTCGGAATACTCGAAGCCTGTTCGAATAGCAATTTCGCCAATAGGTAGATCGGTTTCTCGTAAAAGTACTTTGACTCGTTCCATTCGAATGCGAGCGATCTCTTGGTGCGGCGTATGACCCACGATCTGGGAAAAGCGACTCTCCAAGGCGCGACGCGAAAGAGGCACGTGATCAAGAATGTCGTTCACGCGAATGTTGGTCAGTGCATTCCTGCGAATGTAGCTGAGAGCCGCAGCGATATGAACGTCTTCGATCGCTAACGTATCCGTGGATTGACGGACTTGAATGCCAAGGGGTTGCGTAATGAGCGGCAAATCGGAAGCGATGGTTTCACCAGCCATCATTCGATCCAATTGCTCTGCCGCCTCGTACCCTGTTCGCTTCGTATCTGGAATGATGCTCGATAAACTTGGTTCGCTCAGCTCGCAAATCAGGTGATCGTTATCGACCCCAAGCACGGCAATTTCCTCGGGAACCGCAATGGCCAGCTCGCGGCAAACATCGAGCACCTGTTGCGCTTGGAAATCGTAACAACCCATGATCGCGACAGGGCGTGGAAGTTGTTGCAACCAATTTGCCATGCGTTTTTTTTCATCGTCCCATCGGAAGTTCGGGTCGTAGCGATGGGTTACATGGTGTTCGAAAAACTGCCATTCCCGTTGGTACGCCATGCGCCGAAAACACCCGCAGCGAGCATTGGACCATGCAAAACCAGGGTCTCCGCAATAAGCCACGTTGCGAAAGCCACGCTCTGCAAAATGTTCGATCGCCAAATGGGAAATTGCTTCGTCATCGGTGTCGGCCCACGGGATGCCTTTCAAGTGCCGAGCTGCGCTCAAATCGACTTTTGGAAACGGCAACTTCTTTAGCTCGGCAGCGATGGTTGCAGTCTCGATTCTGGCAATAATACCGTCGCCTCGCCATGACTTGAGCCATAGCGGGGGGGCGGCTCCGCGTTCCTGTTCTCTTAAATGAATCGACCAGTTCGCTTGATGCTTGGCGTACGCAATGATCCCTTCCAGCAGACCGCGGCAATAGCCATTCGAGGTTTCAATGAGAAGTGCAACGGACTTTCGTGTCATAGGTAAAATATCTATGATCGAGTGCCAAAAGTCTACTTGAATTCAACGAATGTTGCGAGAAAATACACAGCAAGTGGCTTTTGCTGCCACGTCCTGTCCCCTCCATGATCTTCCCTTTGGACTAAAGGGTAAGATCTTCCGAACCTACGAATTGATAAGGATGAATCCATCGTGAGTGCTTTTCCTGAAGTGACTAAGATCAAGTACGAAGGACCCAAGTCGGACAATCCACTCGCCTTCCGTTGGTACAATCCCGGCGAAATGGTGGCCGGAAAGACGATGAAGGACCATCTGCGTTTCACCGTGGTGTATTGGCACACCTTTCGCGGTTCAGGCAGCGACCCCTTTGGTGGCGGAACCATGGATCGCCCTTGGGAAGATGGGACCGATTCGGTTCAGAATGCTTGCAACCGGGCCAGAGTTGCCTTTGAATTCTTTGAAAAGCTCGACGCTCCGTTTTACGCGTTTCACGATCGAGATGTTGCACCGGAGGGGGCAACCTTGGCCGAGTCGAATGCGAACCTCGATGCCGTGGCTAAAGTCCTCAAGGAAGAACAACAGCGAACAGGCGTGAAGCTGCTGTGGGGAACTGCGAACATGTTCAGCAATCCCCGGTTCATGCATGGGGCTGCAACAACGTGCAATGTCGAGGTGTATGCCTATGCTGCGGCTCAAGTGAAAAAAGCCATGGAGGTTACGAAAGAGCTCGGCGGAGAAAACTATGTTTTCTGGGGTGGCCGTGAAGGATATCAGTGCTTATACAACACCGACATGAAGCGAGAATTAGACCACTTGGGTCGATTCTTCCACATGGCTGTCGATTACGCAAAAGAGATTGGCTTCCAAGGACAGTTTCTCATTGAACCTAAGCCCAAAGAGCCTACCAAGCATCAATATGATTCGGACGCCGCGGCTTGCTTGAACTTCTTGCGAACCTACGGCCTAACCGACTATTTTAAGCTAAACATCGAGACCAACCACGCGACCTTGGCAGGGCATGAGATGATGCACGAACTGGAGTATGCGGGCATGCAAGGTGCGCTCGGTTCGATCGATGCGAACACGGGTGATTTGTTGTTGGGCTGGGACACCGATCAGTTTGCAACCAACTATTACTTAACCACTCAAATCATGTTGGTGCTGCTGAAGTACGGCTTGTCGCCAGGCGGAGTTAATTTCGACGCCAAGGTACGGCGTGAGAGCTTCGAACCGATCGATTTGTTTTACGCTCACATCGGTAGCATGGATGCATTCGCTCGTGGCTTAAAAGTAGCTGCAGCCATCATCGAAGATGGTGCATTAAGCTCGCTCTTGTCGAAACGCTACAGCAGTTGGGATAGCGAACTGGGACGAAACATCGAGTCCGGAAAATCCTCGTTCCGAGATCTCGAGGCTTTCATTATGCCGAAGGGCGAAGCTTCACGGAACCAAAGCGGTCGTCAAGAATTGCTCGAGAATATTGTGAATCGCTACCTCGATCGGTAGGTTTCGGATCGCGGCCCCCTCGGTCGGTGCCAGAACCAAGAATAGGAACGACGCATGATCACACGAGCTGAAACGTCGCTTCGCAACAGTTGGCCGAAATTTGGCTTTGATCCTGAAGGGATCGCAGATGGTAGCCGGGGGTTTGACCGCTTGGGCACACCCCCGGTCTCGTTTGTTCGAAATTCGATATTGTTTTGGTAGCAGCGAAAACCAACCCTGTAATCATGGACAGACGCTAGCGATTTGGTCCGGCTGTTGCGAATTTGAGTACTACGCTGCCCGCTTCCATGGTTGCGAAAAGTCGCCCGTGTGTGCAAACTCGTGCACCTTACAAGATTCGATCAGCTCATTCGAAGGGGTATAAAGCTTAATTTGCCCCTCTTCTTGAAACCAAACCAAACTGTAGCCCATCAGCGAAAATCGTCGTCCGCAATAAGAACCGTTGCGGATCAAGGTTGTCTCTTGAATCAAGCTGTCTGGATCCATCTGAATCTGGGAAGAAACCAGATTTCGCAAGGAAGAGCGAATGGAGTCAGAGAGATTCATCTGCATGGCTAGCAATGCATTCTTGGTTCGGGTGCTGTGTAAGGTCGGCTTTCGGTCTATCGGCAGGTTGGATTGCTGTCTCCGATCTAATTCGGTACATGCGTTACATATTCTCGTTTCTCCCCACATTGAGATTCGTAGACTGTGTCTGCGTTTTGATAGCATTTTGAAATCAGGAATGAATATCCTAAACGTCTAATATTTTGCTCCTGTGATTCCGATGTCAAAGGAGAGGTTGTTGGACTTTTCCGCCTTTGACGAAGAATCCTGCAATGCATTACTTATCCACGCGAATCCGGGAGTTCCTTTCGAGTGCAAGCATATCCTTCCCCCGTGGACAGCTACAGCGGCAAAGTTGAGTTCGAACGAGGAGTTCGTTTTCAGCATCGGTGGATGCCCGAGACGGAATCACCTTGGGCTGTATTGACGGTGGTTCATGGTTTTGGTGACCACGGCGGACGTTTTGCAGGCATGGGGACTTCGTTGGCAGGGTTAGGAATTGCCGTTCATGTGACCGACTTGGTGGGCCATGGCCGCAGCCCTGGCAAGCAGGGGTGTATCGAATCCTACGACCAGCTTCTTGACGAAGTGGAACAAGCCATCTTGCATTCAAAAGAAATGCTTCCCCGTGTGCCTCAGTTTGTTTTTGGACAGAGCATGGGAGGCAACTTAGTTTTGAACTTAGCCTTGCGGCGTCCTGATGTGACGGCGCAATTGCAAGGCATTATCGCAGGTTCGCCGATGTTGCGGGCGGGGCAGATGCCGAAACAGCGAGTCATGGATGCGGGACGCTGGCTTGCAAAAAAACTACCCAATTGGCGCATCAAGGCTGCCGTTGAGGTATCCAAGTTGAGCGGCGATCGAAGGGCGCAGGATGCCTATCTCATGGATCGATTGGTACATCGAAACATGTCGCTTCGTCTTGCCGCGAACTTGATTGATTCCGGCGAGTGGGCGTTAGAAAATTCGCATTGTCTCCAGAAAGCCACTTTGGTTACGCATGGTATGGACGACACCTTGACCAGTCCGGACGCATCGCAAACCTTTGCTCAAAATTCCAGCGGACATGCTCTTTTTAAGGGGTGGGTTGGTTGTCGACATGATCTGCACGACGATATCCAACGCGAACGCTTCTTTGCCTACTTGACCTATTGGATGAAGCAGAGGTGCATCTATTCC
>JBIKLJ010000208.1:0-8496 GCA_044359895.1 Pirellula sp. | reverse complement strand
AATCTCATGATGATTCACTCCGTCGAAAGAACCGAAACAAGAATTATCG
The DNA here is from genome assembly GCA_044359895.1 of Pirellula sp. Lineage (GTDB taxonomy): Bacteria > Planctomycetota > Planctomycetia > Pirellulales > Pirellulaceae > JBKCUI01. The sequence continues at coordinate 8,447 of JBIKLJ010000208.1, read as the reverse complement.
ATTCAGAATAAGGAATCCAAATTCAAATTGCAACTACCCACCCAAACAAATGCTGTGTCCCTTCGGAGGTTCAACTACCGACCCGAATAAATGCTGTGTCTCTTCGGAGGCTTCCCCTTCGGAGGCTTCCTTGTAGCGGTTGATCGATAGATCGCAACCTCGCGCAACGATGTCCGTTTGTGCTATGCCAATTAGCCGATGGGCGTTAGCGGTGTAAACCACCGGAACGTGCCAATAACAATTATTGCAGGCCTGAAGGGCCGGCACAGACGCCAGTATGTCGGCCCTTCAGGCCTAACATGCGCAAACGGGCCAAACATGCGCAACATCAAAATTAGGGCCCGCGGTTCAACGAGGAAGACTTTATTGAGTCGCGGTCAATAGCTGCGTTGAGTTTCATTGCGCTAGAAACTTGGACGCCGCCAGCACGGTCAAAGTTGCGACTTCGAATAGACAGAAAGGACACCCTTGTTCATACTTTCCGATCCAAGCAAATTCAGGACAATACAACAGCTGAGGGTTTCGAGTGCGGGGTTTTTGGGGCAAGGCCGGAGGGTCGATCGCACCGACCCCGCCCCGATCGCACCGACCCCGCCCCGGATTAATCTCTCCAGTTGGATGGCTTCACCCTAGATGGATATGAAAACGAGTGACAAGCGCTTCGAGTAATGAATCAGAAAAGAACGAGCTGGATGACTACAACTTTGAACTGCCGCGCGAGCTGATCGCTCAGGAGCCTACCGCGAGAAGAACGGATTCTCGCATGATGATTATCCATCGGTCCAGCGGTAGGATTGATCATGCGTCTGTGAAAGACTTGCCGGACTTTCTGCGAGCAGGGGACGCAATGGTCGTCAATGATTCGCGTGTCATACCTGCAAGGCTGGTGGGCTATCGCGAGAAGACTCGTGGACGTTGGGAAGGACTCTTTTTGCGTGAAGAGAACGGAGTTGCAGAACTGATTTGCAAATCGCGAGGCTACATTCAGCCCGGTGAATCGATTGTGTTGAGAGACCCTGATGGACGCGAAGTGCAGCGGTTGGTGGTGGTGGCTGGTTCGGAGCGGGGGCACGTGCTTCTTCGGGCGGAACCGGAACTGCCCTGGCTGGAATTGTTGGAAGCGAACGGCAGAGTTCCCTTACCTCCTTACATTCGCGATGGACAAATGACTTCGGTCGACAAGGATCGTTACCAAACCGTTTATGCTCGTGCGCCTGGTTCGGTTGCTGCCCCCACTGCTGGTCTTCACATAACGCAGGAACTGATTGCGAAAATACGGTCCGCCGGGGTCGCTTTGGTTTCGGTAACGTTGCATGTAGGATTAGGGACGTTTCGACCCATTCAAGTGAATCGATTGGCCGACCACAAGATGCACAGCGAGTACGCGCAGATTGCGGATCCAGTTGTTAAGCGATTGCAAAGTAGCAGATCGGAAGGGGGGCGAATCGTAGCCGTTGGAACCACGTCCGTGAGAACCTTAGAAACGTCCGCTCAACAAGGTAACGGAACATTGATCCCGTGGAGTGGTCAGACCGATATCTTCTTAAAGCCTGGGCATCGTTTTGCGGCAGTCGACGCTATGCTGACTAATTTTCATTTGCCTCGCAGCAGCTTGATCGTATTGGTCAGTGCGTTTGCCAATCGGGAATTGATTTTGGAAGCGTACCGAAAAGCGATCGAGCAACAGTATCGGTTCTATAGTTATGGCGACTGCATGCTGATCTTGTAGCAACGGTAACAACTATGGAATCTCCCTATTCAACGAAGGCATCTACCGAAAATCCATGGGTAGGCATGGATATCGGAGGCGCAAACATCAAGATAGCTCATTCGACAGGCTGGTCCAACAGCTGTAGTTTTCCCATGTGGAAGCATCCGCAGAGCCTATCCAAAGGGGTGGCTGAATTGATGGGCCCATGCCCTGCGTTTCGAGGCGTCGCGGTAACGATGACGGGTGAGTTGGCGGATTGCTTTGCGACGCGAGCTGAGGGCGTGGCGGTAATTTTAGAGCAGATCACATCGGTCATTCCGGCTTCGATGGTGCGTGTTTATGATGTCCAAGGCCAATGGCGAACGGTGACTCAGGCCGCTCGCGAACCATGGCAAGTGGCAGCATCCAATTGGCATGCGTTGGCACGGATGATCGCCGCCAAGGGACGTCTGTCAGTGGAGCGTCCGCCTCGAGCTCAATTGTTGATCGACGTAGGATCGACCACGACCGACATCATCCCGATTTTCGAAGGCTCGATCGCCATCGATGACCAAACGGACTCGCAGCGTCTTCAGTCGGGTGCTTTGGTGTACACCGGCTTCGAGCGATCGAATGTGGCTGGGATTGTTCAAGGGCTGCCTTTGTTTGGTAGCCAATGCCCGGTGATCAACGAATTGTTTGCAACGACCCTGGATGTGTATTTGTGGTTGCGTCATATTCCGGATCAGCCGGATCGAAAAGACACTGCCGACAACCGGAGCGCGACGCGTGAAGCCGCTCGGTATCGCCTTGCGAGGCTCGTCGGTGAGGACGGATCGACGTTGACCGATTCCGACGTAGACGCAATCGCAGAGTCGGTGTTCCAAGCGCAGACGCGTTCGATTGCAGGCGGGATTCGAAAAATGTTAGACCGGCTTGCTGCCTGCCAAGACTCAGCCGAGAAGCCGTCACAAGCCCGCAAGTCAAAAGCAGCCATTAAAAAAGCGGAAGGGTCTCAGCAGAAGCTCAACGATCAGGCGGAATGTAGCGATCAGGGAACTCGTGTTATCTTTTCTGGCCATGGGGATATCTTGGTCGATTTGGCTCTCAAGAAAGCTGGCTGGAACGGGCCAGCGATACGGTTGAGCGAGACTCTGGGGCCAGCGCTTTCTCGTTGTGCGCCCGCTTATTCGGTAGCGGTTTTGGCTTCCGAGGAGCTAACAACGGGAATGGGTGGATTAGGCTAATCAAAAAGACGAATTGCAGTTAGAATACGCGTCGAAAGCAGACCTTTCGCATAGTTTTCCATTCGCCACTTGTCTTTATCCCAGTTAGCAGGACGACTGCCAATGACCGATGTTCCAACCCGCGATCCAGTGGTTCCGCTTCATGAAACCGATGCTAAAGTTGGCGTCATCATGGGTTCCAAATCGGACTGGGACACCATGTCGCAGGCCTGCGAAGTGTTGAAGCAGTTCGGTATTCGATTCGAAGCCAAAGTGGTATCGGCTCATCGAACGCCTTCGTTCATGGTCCAATATGCTCAAGTCGCCGAATCGCGAGGGATTCAAGTCATCATCGCTGGGGCGGGCGGAGCCGCACATTTGCCGGGCATGGTCGCTTCCTGTACCAATCTGCCAGTGCTGGGAGTCCCCGTTCAAAGCAAAAGTTTGCAGGGGCTGGATTCCTTGTTGAGCATTGTTCAAATGCCAGGCGGCATTCCCGTTGCAACGCTTGCGATCGGGGCCGCTGGAGCCAAGAACGCTGGTCTATTGGCGGCGAGGATCCTTGCGTTAAGCGATCCAGAACTCAAAGCAAAGTTGTCGGACTTTGCTGCCAAGCAGACTCAGTCGGTTCTCGACGACCACTCCATTGTTGAATGAAGACGAATACGAAGCGATGAATACCAAGCACCGTATCATTCCCCCTGGTTCTACGCTGGGTGTCTTCGGCGGAGGGCAACTCGGTCGCATGTTCGCTCAAGCTGCGCAGCGGCTGGGGTATCGGGTTGTCGTCTTTTCCAATGAACCCGATAGTCCTGCGACTCAGGTTGCCAACGAAACAGTGATCGGTGATTACTTGGACCCGATCGCGGTACGGGCTTTTGCCGAAAAGGTCGAGGTGATCACGCTTGAGTTTGAGAATATCGCGCTGGAAGCGGTCGCACGAGCGGAAGAAGTCACGTTGGTCCGCCCCGGGTATAACGTCCTTGCGATCGCGCAACATCGGATCAAGGAAAAGCGAACGCTACAGCAGTTGGGTTTCCCGGTAACTCCGTTCTACGAGGTTCGCTCGATGGACGATGCCTCCAAGGCTGGCGATGTGCTGGGATGGCCAATGGTATTGAAGACAACCCATTGGGGATACGATGGAAAAGGCCAAGCGAAGGTTTCCAATTTGGCAGAGGCCAAGAATGCGATCGAGCTGCTTGGCCCGGATCCATTGATTGCGGAGAAGTGGATTCGTTATCAAGTCGAAGTTTCGGTGATTGTGGCCAGGTCAGCAACCGGCGAAAAGGCTGTCTATCCCATGTTCACGAATTCGCATTCCAATCACATTTTGGATGTCACCACATGCCCTGCGTCGCCCGAATTGGCCCAAGTTGGTCGCGAAGCCGAATCGATCGCGATGGGGGTTGCTGAATCGATTGGCTTGGAAGGTATTTTGTGTGTCGAGTTTTTTGTCACGGCAGAAGGCGGTTTAATGATCAATGAGATTGCGCCGCGACCTCATAATTCCGGGCACCTGACCATGGAAGCTTGCCGTACGAGCCAGTTTGAACAACAAGTGCGAGCCATCTGCAATCTTCCTCTCGGGGATACATCGCTGATTCAGCCCGCTGCGATGGCGAACCTTTTAGGTGATGTCTGGGGTGACGACCCTCCTTACTTTGAGCGAGCACTGAAAGAACCTGCGACCTATCTTCATTTGTATGGAAAGCAATCGGCGCGGCCCGGGCGCAAAATGGGGCACATCACCAAGTTAGCCGACACGGCCGGGCTGGCCGCAGACCAAGTCATCAAGATTCGCGACGCCATTCGCTGCTCCCCTCCCACGCTTTTCTAAGGCCTTGTGATGAATGTCACAGACGGAACATTTTGAATAAGCCCATACTGAAAATTTGGAATATTTCGTGGCATCTTATCGTACCTGGGGTCTTAGGTTTCCTAATACCCATGTTGATTGCGTGCTCGCGTTGGCCAGCGCCTTCCATGCACGATGACTTTGGGAATCTGCTGGTCGCTTCCACCTTGCTGGAAGGCAGGCTGACCAATCCGACACCGCGTGCCTGGGAATCTCTCGAGACGTTTCATGTGGTGATGCAACCCACCTACGCATCCAAGTACCCCATTGGGTTGGGTTTCTTTCTAGCGGTAGGCAAGTTGGTGACAGGAACGTTTGCGGCTGGGCTTTGGATCGTTTCGGGTTTGGCTTCGGCTTCGGTCGCCTGGATGGTTGCAGGAGCTTTTTCAAAGCGTTGTGCGGCTCTTTCCGGACTCTTCGCCGCCTCGCATCCTTATTGGCAAAACGGATGGTCGCAAGAGTACACGAACGGATGGCTTGCCGTACTCGGCATTTCATTGGTGATTGGAGGCTTCTTGCGACTTCATCGTTTTGGGAAGAGCGCTAAGGGCGGCTTCTTGCGTACGCGGTTGGCAATTGTCGGACTAGGAACGGGGGCCGTTTTTGCCTTCTATTCGCGTCCCTTCGAAGGAGGGGTGGTTTGTGTGTTGCTCGGGTTCATGTTCCTGCCTCTGGTCCTTCGAAGAAAACTGCTTGGGCAATCCTGGTTCTGGAGGTCGGCAATGCCAGGTATTGTTATTTTGATCTTGGGCTTGAGTTTTCAAGGGATGGTGAATCGAGCCGTCACTGGAGCTTGGAAACAACTTCCCTATCAATTGCACGAGACTCAGTATGGGGTTGCTCCGGTTTTGATTTGGCAGGCTCCTCATGAACCAACGCTCGGACATCGATTCCCTGAACTCGTTCAGTTTCACCGCGGCTGGTCGATGGACGCATATAACAAGGCGGCTTCGTGGAGCGGATATGCGAACACGCTCCGAGTTCGATGCACATCGCTCATGAATCATTGGGGGAATGGATTGCTACTCGCCTCTCTGTTTGCATTGCTTCTTTCCAAGCCAAGACGCTTCATCTGGGGATTTGCGGCGGTGGCGATTCTGGCCTTGCTGGTCATCAACGGTATTCCATGGACGATCCCTCAGTATGTCTCACCCATTATCCCGATCGCAATTTTGTTGAGCTGCTTCGGCTTGAAGCGAATTCAACGGTATTGGCTTCGCTTGGTCACGCTAAAAGCGAATCGGTCTCTCGCAACTTGGACGATTCTACTTGTCCTGATTGGGTGGAACGTTGCCTTGACCGCCAGCATCGCATGGGATCGCATGTCCCGATCCCCAGGATGGGAAGAAACTTGGTCCGAGCGCCGGGTACAAATCGTAGAACAGTTGTCTGCAAGCCCAGGCCCGGATCTTGTCCTGGTTCGTTATCCAAAAGAACATGACATCGTCAATCAGGAATGGGTGTTCAACGAGGCAAATGTAGATGCCACCCAGGTCTTATGGGCTCGAAGTGATGGAGGGCCACTTGATCAAAAGGTACGAGCTGCTTACCCCGATCGCAAAATTTGGCGACTGGATTTTTTGTCCAACGGAAAAGAAACACTCCAAGAATTAACCGAAGGAAATTGATTTTCTGCTACAATCTTGAAAATTCGGTCCGGAGTTTCGGCCATCGGCCTGGGACAATGGTTCGCAGGAGTGTTTCCACATCTAGTTTTTTTCCCGTAAAAGGATTGGTCGACATGTTGAGAATGTTTGCAAGTGCTCTGTGTTTGATGGCTATGATGGCAGCTCCCACCATGGGACAGACTTTGAAAACGGACAAGGATAAATCCAAAGTTGATTTCACCGGAAAGAAGTCGGATGGAAAACACGTTGGCGGATTCAAGGACGTAACCGGTGTAGCTAAAGTCGATTTGGAAGCACCTGAAAAAGGTTCGCTTACCATTGAAATCAAAACCGATAGCCTTTGGTCAGACGACGAAAAATTGACCGGTCACCTCAAGAACCCAGATTTTTTTGACGTGAAGAAGTACCCCACGATCAAGTTTGAATCCACCAAGATCATCATGAACGGCGAAACCGGGGAAATCATCGGCAAGTTGACCATGCTGGATAAGACCGTTGAAGTCAAGGTTCCTGTCAAGGGCGAACTATCCGATGACACGCTAACCGTCCTCGCAGACTTTAAAATCGATCGCACCAAATGGGGTATGAACTACGGCAAGGGCAAGATCAACGACGAAGTTGAAATCAAAGTTGAACTCGCGTTCCCACGCAAATAATCGAATGACCTTTCCAGATTTTTGCTTACCCAGTTCGATGGCACATGCGATGGATGGTCGCATCGCATTTGCCCTGCAACTCGCGACTGCCGCGAGTCGCGAAACACTTAAATATTTTCGAACCAACGAATTCCAAGTGGAAAGGAAAAGCGACCGTTCGCCGGTTACTTTAGCGGATAAGCAAGCCGAACAAACCGTGCGGGGGCTGATCCAAAACCAATTCCCGAACGATGCTATCTTGGGTGAAGAGTTCGGGATCATTGCTGGTACATCGGGCTACGAATGGATTGTTGACCCCATCGATGGCACCAAGAGCTTTATATCGGGCGTGCCTCTCTACTCGACATTGGTTGGCATGACGTTTCAGGGCCAGCCCACGATCGGTGTGATTGCCATTCCAGCGCTTTGCGAATTGGTGATTGCAGCTAAAGGTTTAGGAGCTTGGTACGGATCGCGTCGATGGGATTCCAATGCGGATCGTGCTATACCGCTCGAACAAACCTGGGTCTCGAAGCAATCGCAGTTAAGCGACGGTCTTTTGGTGACCTCCCAAGCAGATAATTTTCAACGCCGCAATGCCCAAAGCGCCTATGCGGCCCTTGAAGCCGAGGCATACATCACGCGAACCTGGGGCGATGGCTATGGGTACTTGCTGGTTGCAACTGGCCGTGCCGAAGCCATGGTTGATCCGATTGTGAATCCTTGGGATGTTGCTGCGGTCGCCCCTGTGATTCAAGAAGCAGGGGGTACGTTTTCATCTTGGGCTGGCGATTTTGATATTCGAGCTGGCCATTGTCTGGGTACGAACGGCCTAGTGCATGACTCGATCCTAGAACGCTTAAAGCCCTTCGCCTAGCAGAGTTGCCGAGCGTGGACGGCGTTCCGCGAATGCATCCATATTACCTAAATACCTGAACACCTAAAAGCACCTAAAAGGGACACAGCATTTATTCAGGTGGGTAGTTGCCATTTGAATTTGGATTCCTTTTTCTGGATCGATAATTTTTGTTTCGGTTCTTTCGACGGAGTCTCTCGGAGATTGGCACGAACCATGCGAAAGCCAGGACGAGCAGAAGGTGCGTCCTTCTCTTAGAAAATCCTCTTTCCGAAAGAAATTGCACGCCCAAAGTGCGTGCCTCCGCGACGGTCGGGCTTGTCCCGACACGTCGCAACAGCGCCCTCCGAAGGGACACAGCATTTGTTTGGGTGGGTAGTTGCAATTTGAATTTGGATTCCTTATTCTGAATCGATAATTCTTGTTTCGGTTCTTTCAACGGAGTGAATCATCATGAGATTGGCGCGGGCGGAAATTTTTGATCCCTCGGAGATTGTTGCGGTCCATGCCATGGCCAGGACCAACAGACGGTGCTTCCTGCTTGGACACGATCC
>JBIKLJ010000052.1:0-27245 GCA_044359895.1 Pirellula sp. | reverse complement strand
TTAAAACACAGAGGCACAGAGTTCACAGAGGGTTGGAGTATCTGTGCGAGCCTTATCTCTGTGTCCTCTGTGCCTCTGTGTTTCCAAAAGAACAGAACTCGGAATGAGGCCACACTACGCCCTTAAGGAAAGCAAAAAGGAATCAGGAACGAATGGCACCTTAACGATAACGTTACCCTGGAGTAACGACGATATTATTCCAGGTCGTCCCCAATTCGCCGTTGGTCCTTTTGGACTTTGAACCAAGCGAGTTTAAGCAAGTTGGTGAAATGGCTCGAGAAGCGGGTTCTGTTCGGCTTGACGCTGGAAGGGAATGGTGGCGTTCCTTTGGGAATATTGCGGATCAGCGCTAATGCTTAACCAGTTAGGAAGGAAAAAAGGTGCCATTCGTTTCCGACACCTTTTTTCTCCCGTGCAATGCAAACTTGGGACTTTGGTACAACAAAATTTTCGGGCGGGCTCCTGACTTACTCGGATGCTTCCTTTCGAATTCGCATCCCGTAGAACGACTGCCAAAAGAATATAGCCGCGATACTGCAAAAGCCAACGGCAAGCCACATGACAAGCGTGGGGCCTTGCTGCTCTTTCAACATCACTGCAAGCTCCACAGCCAGCAAGCCAAAGAGCGTCGTAAACTTAATCACCGGATTCAACGCGACACTTGATGTATCTTTGAAAGGATCACCCACGGTATCCCCAACAACACAGGCGTCGTGAAGAGGCGTGCCTTTTTGCTTGAGTTCGACTTCGACAATCTTCTTGGCGTTGTCCCATGCTCCACCGGCATTGGCCATGAAAATCGCTTGATACAATCCGAAGATCGCGATCGAAAACAAGTAGCCGACAAAGAAGAAAGGCTCAATGAACGCGAAGCCGAGCGTGATGAAAAACACAGCCATGAAGATATTGAACATCCCCAGCTGTGCATAACGGGTACAAATCGCAACGACTCGCTTGCTATCTTCCACCGAAGCTTTGGTGGCACCATCGAGTTTGATATTCTTTTTGATGAATTCGACGGCGCGATACGCACCTGTCGTGACAGCCTGAATCGATGCACCTGTAAACCAGTAGATGATTGAACCACCCGTGATGAGGCCGAGAACGAACGGCGCATAGAGCAACGAGAGTTTCTCCTGGTCCTGCGTCAGCCCATGTGTCAGGGACATGATGATCGAGAAGATCATGGTGGTGGCACCAACGACCGCAGTACCAATCAAGACAGGTTTGGCAGTGGCTTTGAAGGTATTGCCGGCCCCGTCGTTTTCCTCAAGGAGATGCTTGGCTTCTTCGAAGTTTGCATCAATTTGAAACTCTGACTTCAAGCTGGATTGGATGTTTGGGATCTGCTCGATCAAAGATAACTCGAAGACGCTCTGGGCGTTGTCGGTCACCGGTCCATACGAATCGACGGCAATCGTAACGGGCCCCATCCCCAAGAAACCAAACGCAACCAAGCCGAATGCAAAGACCGCTTCGGCCTCCATCATTTTCCCAAGCCCCATTGTTGAGATTGCATAGGAGCCCGTCATTAACGCAACGATCCCAAGCCCAAGCCAAAGACATGAAAAATTCCCCGCCACTAATCCTGAGAGAATATTGAGCGACGCTCCCCCTTCTCGACTCGAAATAACGATTTCTTTGACGTGAGCAGAGGAGGTGGACGTGAATACCTTAACCAGTTCGGGGATCACGGCCCCAGCTAACGTTCCGCATGAGATGATCGTCGAGAGTTGCCACCAGAGCTCTTTATTGCCAGAGAGTGACGGAATCATCAAATACGATACGACATAGGTCAAGGCGATTGAGATAAGACTGGTTAGCCATACAAGCCTTGTTAACGGCATTTCGAAGTCCATTTTCGTTGCCGTTCCATATGTCGATTTGGTCCATAATTCATTCAAGTAGTACGAGCCAAACGAGGCCACGATCATCATGATCCGCATCATGAACAACCAAACCAGCAGTTGCACTTGGATGGTTTCATATTCGGCGCCTGCTGATTTTGGATTCACGGCCAACAGAATAAAGGTAATCAAAGCCACGCCTGTTACACCGTAGGTTTCAAAACCGTCGGCGCTTGGGCCAACCGAGTCGCCCGCATTGTCCCCAGTACAGTCCGCGATCACGCCAGGATTGCGTGCGTCGTCCTCTTTGATCTTGAACTCGATCTTCATCAAATCGGAACCGATGTCGGCGATCTTGGTGAAGATCCCGCCAGCGATCCGTAACGCGGCTGCGCCAAGGCTTTCGCCGATGGCAAAACCGATGAAACATGCGCCAGCAAACTCGCGCGGAACAAAAAGCAAAATACCAAGCATGATGAACAGTTCGACACTGATGAGCATCATGCCGATACTCATACCGGCTTTGATCGGTATGGCGTAAACAAGATACGGGATCCCCTTGAGACTGGCAAAAGCTGTTCGCGAGTTCGCATAAGTGTTTACGCGAATACCAAACCATGCCACGATGTAACTGCCCAGAATGCCAACGATGCTAAACCCAACGATGATGCCAACGACAGTTGACGATTTCTGAGATAGCCAACCAAAGTACAGCACAATCACCAACGCGATGATTGTCCAAAGCACGGCCAAAAACTTACCTTGGTTGATGAGGTAGGTCTTGCACGTCTCGTAGATAAGATCGGAGACTTCACGCATGGACGAATGAACGGGCATGTCGTGCAATTCTTTGCAAATGCGAAGCCCGAAAAATAGACCCGCAGCACTTACCAACAATCCGCCATAGAGAATAACATTCCCAGGCAAACCAAGAAAATTGGTGATACCGAGATCCGGCAGCACGAGATTGGCTTCTCCGCCAGGTGAATGAGCAGGCGTTTCCGGGCCTTGTGAAAAAGAGGTGCCAACGAGGAAAGTACTAAAGAGTAAGACTGCAATGATTGACAAGTTACGTTTGAAAAAAGCACTACGACAATTCATCCAGAGTTTCCTTTTCTTGCGAGAAATCAAACATGGTCATTGGCACAAAGTAACCCACGCCAACCGATTCTTCAACACCGCAAAGCTTATTTTGGGCGGATAAATTGCTTTTCAGGACGATTTAAGGAACTATCGTAGCCGTTAGAGGAGATGCGTCCAACCGGTTTCCGCCTGTCAAAAATGTCTGGCGGCATAGCGTTCGGGCTAAACCTGGATATTCTTGAAGCCTTAGCTCCGACCTGATGATATTGAAAAGATTGCAGGAGCAACCCCAAGCGTGTCTCTGTGTTTCGAAAAGGAACGTCCTTTTGAGGGACACTCCACTTTTGCTGTCGCGTATACCGGGGATGCGCCCAACCCGCGACTACATTGATCGCGCCACGTGACGCTCCAAATACTTCTTACCATCTTGCTTACGGATTGGCCTTCAGCCAATTTACAATCGTGCGAGTGACCGTCTCGGGCGCATCTTGTTGCACGAAGTGATCCGCTTCAGGGACCGTGACCAACGTCAAATCCTTCTCGATCCACTTCCAATTGTCATTCAAGGCACTTGCCAACAAGGCCTTATCCTTCAGGCCATGAATCATGAGAACGGAACACTGGACCTTCGGCCCTTCGCTCTCGGGTAACGTGTAAGGCTCCCGAGGATAATTGGCCTTGTAATAGTTCAGCATCCCTTCCATCGAAGAACGCTCTAAAGCCACGATATATTTCTTCTTGGCTTCCGCATCCTTCACCCATTCCACTAACGACGCGGCTTTTATCTGCGAGGCCGCATCTGGCGATTGAAAGAACCTAGCGTACTCGCTGTTCTTTTGTTGCTCCGGATTGGTGGCCAATTCCCGACGCAATCCATTGGGATGCGGCAGATTTAGAATTACCAAACGATCCGTCATCGCTGGGTAGTTCATGGCAAATTGCCATGCGACCATCCCGCCCCAATCGTGTCCAACCACTATCGCCTTCTCTTGTTGGAAGTGCTTGATGACGTTTCCAACATCCCCGACGAGCTTCTTCATGGCATAGCTCTCGACCCCCGTTGGCTGATCGCTCAGGTTGTACCCGCGCTGATCGATGGCCACCACTTGAAAGTTCTCTGCAATCGCAGGAATCTGCTTTCGCCAGGTGTACCAGTAATCTGGGAACCCGTGAATCATGACAACCAGTGGGCCAGTCCCCTTCGTTACATAGTGAATATTCACACCATCGGAGGGTGCATAGCCATGGGTGCCCAAATCATCCTCTGCCAGAGCCCCTTGGATTGGCTTTTCGCTGTTCGCGGGCTTCTGCGCGGATGCTACCGGTGCAGGCGGAGTATTGAACGCCGAAGGAGTGCTAAACGAAATCGGCTTTTCAATCTTCTTTCCCTTTTGAATGCAGTAGATGCGTGCCGCCGTTCGGATCAAAAGTTTATCCCCAACGATAGCCGGAGTCGCCATGCACATGTCATCCTCCTCCAGCTTGTTGGTATGCACGACATCGAGCTGATCGCTCGATTTGATCACGTGGGTCACTCCATCTTCATTCAGATAAAAGACCTTGCCATCGTAGGCCCAAGGTGACGAGGTGAATGCACCTCCTTTCGGTAATCGAACCGGACCGTAGATTTCTTTACCATCCATCGGATTGAAGCAACTTACGAGTCCTCTATCATACAAAACATGCAACCGGTCTTCGTAAATCAAAGTCGTTGGGTTGTACGGTGCGGCCTTGGGTTGGCTCCAAGCGATGAACTGGTTCGAGGTTTCCGAATCTTTCAAACTGATGTCGCCCGATGCTCCAGGTCGAATCGCATAAATAGGCTTGGTCTGATCCATGACGTAACCCGAGCTTACATAGAGCAGCCCATTGTGCTCGTAAGGAGTTGCGATCGTGATGCTGGACATCCCTCGGATTGTCCACAAAAGCTGGCCAGCCAAATCATACGAACGAATTCCACCTGTGCCTGGTGTCACAATCTCGGTTCGTTGATCGTTCTTCCAAACGTAAGGAGTTGACCAATTGCTCTTTTCATCGCGAACAACCCGCCACAATTCTTCGCCTGTCTTGGCTTCAAAGGCGACGAGATACGATTCTTCCTCGTTATCGTTTACAACGTACAAACGTCCCTCGTGTAAAACGGGGGAAGCGGCCGTGCCCCAACCATAACGAGTTGCCTTGGGATCGAAGGCCTTGCGCCAAACTTCATTTCCTTCTAAATCAAAACAGTACAAACCTAGGTTCCCGAAGTAGCAGTAAACACGCTCGCCATCGGTGATGGGTGTCTCGGAGGCGTAGCTGCTTTTCAAATGGATGGGAGAGGTTGGTATGCCTGCATGCACCTGCTGGTCCCACAACACTTCTCCTGTCCCAAGATCAAGGCAATAGACTTTCCACTGGTGGATCGATTGAGCTGGTTTGGGACGATCGCCTCCAAAGTAGAGTCCTTTTTTGGGCTCTTCGGATTCTCCGGAATTGATAACGGTGGTGACAAACACTTTGTTGCCCCATACTACCGGCGACGACCAACCTCGACCTGGCAGATCGCACTTCCATGCGACATTCTCCGTCGAAGACCAACGATCCGGAAGATTCTTGTTGTCCCCGACGCCCTTTGCCCCGACGCCTCGAAATTGCCCCCAATGCTCCTGAGCGTCCGAAATGGTCGCGAATCCAAGAAACAAGACACCCCAGAGAGCAATATTCCTGAAATGCGTCACGATTTTGTTTTGATTGAGAACCATCGATTACCCTAAGTTTGGATCGCGTTGGAAGAGGGCCAAGCACTGCGGCATGCATTCTAGCGATTATTCAACCAAGCATCACTCGGATATTGCCCCTCACGCGTCGTTCTGTTTGGTGTAAAATCATCCAAGGGTCGTTTCGTCGGCCTTGTTGGTTCAAAACGGTGGCAGTAAGGCACATTGACGCATGAATTCCCAATGGTTCCCTTTCGCTTTCAAGCTCATGATTGCATGGGTTGCGTGCATTTCCATGGTGTCGGCGCAAGTTAGCTTTGAGCGTGAGATCAAGCCGATTTTTGAAAAGCACTGCTACGACTGCCATGGTCCAGACAAACAAGAGAGCGGCTACCGTTTAGACTCCAGGGACATCGCCATGCGAGGTGGCGACTTTGGCGATGCAGCGATCGTTCCTCATGATGCTTCCAATAGTCCTCTTTATCGTTTCGTTAGCAACCGCAACGATCCATCGCAGATGCCGCCCCAGGATAGCGGTAAAGAGAATCTTTCTGACAAGGACCTGCAAACATTAAAAACTTGGATCGATGAAGGTGCAAATTGGCCTGATGCGTTTTCGGGAAATGCAATTGGCAAAAGCTCGCACTGGTCGTTGCAACCGCTGAAGCTCCAAAACGAATCGGACAAATCGGATGACAAGGAAGCAACCATTGATGGATTCATCGCCAAGACGCTAGCCGACAACAACCTGGCTCCATCTCAATCAGCAAACCGCCAAACACTGCTGAGACGATTGAGTTTTGACTTGATCGGGCTTCCACCGACCCCCGAAGAGTTGGACGCCTTTATCCAGGATGAATCCACGAGCGCTTATGAAAAGCAGGTAGAACGACTTCTTGCTTCGCCTCATTATGGCGAGCGATGGGGTCGGCATTGGCTGGACGTGGCTCGTTATACAGAAAGTCAAGGCTTTGAATACGATCGCATTCGCGAAAACGCTTGGCACTACCGCGACTATGTGATCGAAAGCTTCAACAAGGACAAACCGTACACGCAATTCATGCGAGAACAGATTGCGGGTGATTCGATCGAGCCAATAACCAAAGAGGGTATCGTCGCAACCAGTCTGCTGGTGTGTGGTCCATGGGATCAAGCGGGCAACAGCCAGTCGAATGCAACTCAACGCGCCATCACGCGCGAAGACGAATTGGAAGATTTGATCGGGGTCGTGGGGCAGTCCTTTCTTGGGTTGACCGTCAATTGCGCTCGATGCCACGCTCATAAGTTTGACCCCATCAGCCATGAAGATTACTACCGCATCAAATCCGTTTTTGAGGGCGTAAAACATGGCGAACGGGACATCCTTAGTCACGAAGAGATGGTGGCACGAACCAACGTGCGGAACGAAGCCCAGGCCGATATGCAACGCACAAAATCGACGCTTAGGGAGCTAGAGAAACAAGGGGCTCAGCAGTTCCTGGCTCGCAATCCAGACTTGGCTAAGCACACAAGCCTGTCACCTCTTTCAAAATGGAAGTTTGACTTAACGGCCACACAGACTCCACCGGGTGAACAGTTGGGTGGAGCTGCAATCACCAAACTGAAAAGCGGCGAAAGTGTGCTCAATCTTCCATTGGAAGGTGCATTCTTTCGATCTCCGCCCATTGCTGAATCGATCCGTGAAAAGACGCTGGAGGCATGGGTCTCGCTGGCGAATCTGGACCAACGAGGGGGCGCTGCAATCGCCATCGAAACCGACGACGGCCGAATCTTTGATGCAATTGTGTTCGGCGAAAACCAACCGCGTCAATGGATGGCAGGTAGCGAAGGTTTCGCTCGCACGGTGCCTCTCAACGATCTTGAAGAAGACAGTCCCCCAGGAACATTCGTGCATGTTGCAATCGTTTATGCCAAGGACAACAGCATCACGTTTTATCGCAACGGGAAACCCTACGGTAAGTCCTACGTACCTGCAAAGCCACTTCCAACCTTTCAAGCTGGCAAAGCGAGAATCTTGATCGGGATGCGTCACACCGGTGGTGGGCGTCCGTGGCTTACGGGCCAAATCAAACAAGCCGCGATCTACGATCGGGCCTTGAACAATGACGAAATCTTAGCCTCTTATCATGCCAATGGGTACTCGCCATCGATGGAACAAATTCTATCGAGCTTCGAACCTCAGCAGCAGCGCATGTACGAAGAAGCACTGTCGAGCGTAAAACTGGCCGAGCGAAAAATGGCCGACCTACAAAGTACCCCCAAGTCTTACACCGGGGTTCGTGTTCAACCCGAAAAGACTCGACGTTTGAAACGAGGCGACGTTACGATGCCCGCTGAAGAGGTTCAGCCGGGGGCACTGTCTGCGATCGAAGGCTTGGAGGCTGACTTTGGTTTAGCGGCAGACTCGCTCGAAAAAGACCGACGAATTCAGTTTGCGAATTGGCTTTGCGATGATCGTAATCCGCTGCCTGCTCGTGTGATGGTCAATCGAGTATGGCATCTGCATTTTGGACAAGGGCTTGTAGCAACGCCCAACGATTTAGGCGCCAGCGGTGATCCGCCAAGCCACCCGGAATTACTCGATTGGCTTGCCGTGAAGTTCATTCAAAGTGGATGGAGCGTTAAAGCACTCCATCGGCTCATCGTCAATTCGAATACCTACCGCCAGGCATCGGACAGGAACGAGACCGCCGCTTCGATCGACGGAGACAACAAATTGCTTTGGCGATTCGCACCTAAGCGATTGGAAGCGGAAGCCATCCGAGACGCCATGTTGTTTGCGAGTGGACAGCTCAATCCTAACGGCGGCGGACCAAGTTTTCGTCCTTTCACCACCACCGAATTCAACGCAACCTTCTACACACCTGTGGATCGACCGGAACCGGAATTCAATCGTCGGACGGTATACCGGATGAATGTGAACAGCGGCAAGGACCCACTGCTCGATTCGTTTGATTGCCCAGACCCGTCCGTAAAAACACCTCGTCGCGGCGTGACCACAACTCCGATGCAAGCCTTAGAACTGATGAACCACTCCTTCATCCAGCGCCAGGCGACTCACTTGGCGGATCGGGCGATGAAGACAGCGAACCATGATCAACCACAAGCCATCAAGACGGTCTACCGACTGGCCATTGGGCGATTGCCCAGCGAGCTAGAAC
This sequence comes from Pirellula sp., assembly GCA_044359895.1. Classification (GTDB taxonomy): domain Bacteria; phylum Planctomycetota; class Planctomycetia; order Pirellulales; family Pirellulaceae; genus JBKCUI01. Next base: position 18,455 of record JBIKLJ010000052.1, on the reverse strand, counting down.
TGCAACGTGCGAACGAGGCGGTACAGCAACGAGGCTTATTCAGTGTCTGCTGGGCATTATTCAATTCAACGGAGTTCCTTTATGTCCGATAGCCGATTCGAACCCTCGATGGTTCCTTCGCCAAGTGCTGCGATGCCTCGTCGTCATTTTCTTTGGAATCAAGGGGGAGGACTTGGGGCGATCGCGCTGGCTTGGATGCTTCATCGTGATAATGCTCGTGCCGCCAACCAACAAACTTCTTCGGTCATCGCACCCCACTTTGCACCCAAGGCAAAACGAGTTGTACAAGTCTTCTGCGCTGGTGGTGTTAGTCATCTGGATACCTTTGATTACAAGCCAGAACTAGAGCGGATGGATGGCAAGTCCCTTGAAGGCAAAGGGGAGAACATTGGTTTCTTCGGACAGCCGGGCCGTCTGATGAAAAGTGTCTATCCGTTTCAGCAACATGGGAAGTCGGGGGCGTGGGTCAGTAGTCTCTTGCCCAAGTTAGCGGAATGCGTGGACGATGTATGCTTTATCAAGTCGATGTTTGCGAAGAGCAACAATCATACGCCAGCAGCGTTCCAAATGAATAGCGGGTTCACACTGAATGGGTTTCCATGCATGGGTGCTTGGCTGAGCTATGGCTTGGGCACCGAGAATGAAAATCTTCCGGCCTTTGTCGTGCTGCCCGATCCGCGAGGTTTACCTGCGGGTGGTTCGATCCACTGGACAGCTGGATTCTTACCCGCCAATCACCAAGGAGTTGCTTTTCGAACACAATCGGGCGATCCGGTTCCGGATCTGCAAACACCAGGCAACCTATCGGCGGCAAACCGGCGAGCCGACATGAAGCTGTTAGAAGCCATGAATCGGGATTTTGCGAATCAGCATCAAGGCGATTCTGCCTTTGCCGCGAGGTTGCGTTCTTACGAATTGGCCGCGCAGATGCAGTCGAGTATTCCCGAGGTTACCGACCTGTCCAGCGAAACGGAATCGACTCGCAGAATGTACGGGCTGGACGAGCCCGACAACAAAGGCTTTGCCAAAAATTGCTTGACCGCGAGACGGCTCTTAGAGCGCGGCGTTCGATTTGTACAAATCTTGAATGGTGGGTCGTTCGGATCACCTCGAATCAATTGGGATGGTCACGAAAACATGAAAGAGAATCATGACGCACAAGCTCTGACGATGGATAAACCCGTCGCGGCCTTAATTCAAGACCTGAAGCAACGCGGCATGCTCGAAGACACTCTGTTCATCTGGTCGACCGAATTTGGACGCAGCCCCACAACGCAGGGGGTAGGGGCACCGGGCCGTGACCATCACCCTCTCGCCTTCACTTGCTTTCTAGCGGGGGCAGGAGTCAAAAAGGGAACGACATACGGAAGTTCCGACGAGATCGGCTATGCGAAAGGGGAGAATCAAGTCACGGTCCCCGATTTCCACGCCACGATTCTTCATCTGCTGGGGCTGGACCATGAGAAGCTGACCTTCTATCACAACGGCATCAATCGACGCCTCACCGATGTCCATGGCAACGTCATCGACGCAATTTTAACTGGGTGAACTTGAGACGGAACACCGTTCAACACACGCCTACGCAATATGCTTATTGAACTTCCTGCTGGACCCGTCGAGCGGGTTCGCGATAGAGACTGATCGCGATCTCTTGGACGCTTTCAAGAAGCCCCAGTTCCAGATCGTAGCTTTCCGAATTTTCGTCTGCCTGAAGTTCGTAGCTGTTTTCTTGCTGGACTGGCGGTAGCAAGAAATCGAACTCGCCACCCGCAAAGCAGCTATCCACCTGAACGGCTGACAGCGTTGGCGTTTCCAATTCAAGCCTAACTTGAAAAGGATTTTTGGAACGGCCGATCGATCGTTGGTCAAGACTGCAAGAGGGTTGGTCCTGATTCAGCGCAATCGCATGTTCGAGAGCATCTCGGTAAAAGGGCTTGCTGTCGCTAGGAGTACGCTTTGGATTTGAATCACGCGACTCTCGCAGCATCTGATTCCAAGCGGTAGCAGGCACGAAAGGGGCTAGGGGTTCAACAATGTCGAGCGACGAAGTAGGAAAAAATCTCACGGTAGCCCTTTGCATGGAGAACCTAGCGACAAGTCGAACCGGGAATGCGGCTAGAAGGCCTGCATTGGTTCTATGAGAATTTAGGATGCGTTTGAGGACCGTGAGCTCAATCGTGTCCGTCCATCACCTCGATTTTTGTTAACTTCTTTGTAAAACAAGGGTCGCCCGGATTGTCTGGATTGGTCTCAGTAGGGAGAAAGTAGGGGCTTTGCCGGAAATTCGGCTCCGTTACACTTTGTGTTACGCGCTCTCCCCGTCTATATCCAGGAATAACCATGAGAAACACATTCAGAAGTTTGTCGGTAACGCGAGGAGTCTTGCGTTCGCTATGCGTAGCGATCGCGACCTTTGCCCTTCTATTTCTATCCTCCAAAATCTGCGAAGCACAAAGCAAAATGAAGATCGATTCTGCCCCGTTCGGAAAGACTTCCGATGGCAAAAGCGTTACGAAATACACGTTGACCAATTCCGCGGGGAACACGATCGAGATGATCGACTACGGTGCTATCGTGGTTTCCATTAATGTCCCCGACAAGTCAGGGAAGAAAACGAATGTCACGGCTGGTTTTTCTGCTATCGATGGGTACTTGCAACGCCATCCCTATTTCGGTGCCACCGTCGGACGATTCTGCAACCGAATTGCCAACGGCAAATTTTCCATCGATGGCAAGGAATATTCCTTGGCCACGAACAATGGGCCCAATCACTTGCACGGTGGCAAAGTCGGTTTCGACATGCTGATGTGGAAAGCGACCGAACTCAAGTCTGCCACCAGCGTCGGCTTGCGATTCACGCTTACCAGTCCCGATGGGGACGAAGGTTACCCAGGAACCTTGCAAGTCGTAGCCGATTACGTTTGGGATAACACCAATCGCTTGACCATTCAATTGAGTGCCACAACCAACAAGCCAACTCACGTCAACTTGACCAATCACGCTTACTTCAACTTGGGCGGTGCCGGCAGCGGAACCATTTACAAGCATGAGCTGATGTTGGCATGCGATCAAGTTCTGGACGTGAACGACACCTTGATCCCAACCGGAAAGCTACTTCCCGTCGCTGGCACTGCATTGGATTTTGTATCCAGCCACCCGATTGGTGACAAAATTTCAGAGATGAAGGAAACCAATGGATACGACCATTGCTATGTGGTTCGCGGTGACGCCGGCAAATTGAGGCTCGCAGCGAAAGTGATTGATCCGGCAAGTGGTAGAACGATGGAAGTGCAAACAACACAACCAGGAATCCAGCTTTATACAGGCAACTTCTTGGATGGTACCGAGGGCAATGGTGGCTACAAGTTGCATGAAGCCTTCTGCTTGGAAACTCAGCATTTCCCTGATTCGCCTAACCAGCCGTCGTTTCCAACGACCCTGTTGAAGCCAGCGGAGACTTTCAAAGAAACCACAACGTATACTTTTGGCGTAAAGTAGATCGGTGGTGCGAACGACTCGGACGCTCGTTCGAGTTGGTCGCCTTGAGTTGTAAGCATTAGGATGGAAGTTGCGTTGTTTTGGCCTTCCATCCGATTCGTAATCGGAATCCTATTCTTACTCGTACTCGTACTCAATGAAATGGTACTCGTACTCGAAAACACGTTGTGCTAGTGCGTCTTGTGCAGTGCGAGTACGCCTGCGGCTGACTGTTAAACGAATCAACGACGACGCGTTAGGTTGTTGAGCTGATTGATCCGGCGGCCAAGCCTTGATATTCGGTTGGTTCGTCTTGCCACTGGATTTGATCTAGATCGAACGAATCTCCGGCCTTCAGAAATTCCGCTTGGTGCGGAGATTCTGTTTCCGACGGCGCCCATAGCATCACGTACGAATTTCCTATGACGTTCAGGCGGCCAGACGTCACGTTGACGACCAGCGCTGTACCTTCGTCGACACCGATACCAATGGTTTTGGGATGTTGGTCCAGCACGCCTCGAAGTCGCGTCAGCCGGTTTCTTCGCATGAAATGTTGATCGATCACGCAGCCGCGGATCAGATCAAGGCCTTGGCGAGTTTTTGCGGAACGATGCCCTTCCTCGATCATGACTCGCGACATAATTGCGGCACCTGCGGATGTGCCGCCGATGAGTACGAAATGTCGCAAGGGACAGTTCATGCACTGGCCCGGTCGACTTCGTTTGCCTAATCGTGAACGATCGGCAGTTCCAATTCCTAGATCACGCCGCCGTGAACGCGGAACGGAGTCATGTGGTTAGGTTGATCCAAGAACCAAAAACGCTCCCACTCTTGGATGAGTGCACGCAAGTTTTCGGACGTATAAATCAATTGCTCAGCTCGTTTGGATGGATTGGCTGAGTAAATAGGAAGTACGCAACCAACCATCGGGAGGCATGAACTGCAAACCAATAAAGCCCAACAAATTCTTCGCCGCATGACTCATCCTCCGTGAATGTCTTGCACTAAACCAATACCGTCCGATAACGCCGAACCGACTGAGCTGTGCTCAAAGAGTTCGTTAGGATTCCGAAACTTCTTGCGTTGCTTCGTCGTCCGAATCGATTTCTGGATCAAGTTTGCCCGAAGCCATTTCATCCCGGATCTGCTGGGCCAGTGGCGTCCCCTCAATGGAGTTGACTTTCTGTTCCATTATTTTTCCAGGCTTAAAGGTAACCACAAACTTTTCAGGGACTTCGACTTGTCGTCCCGTTCGAGGATTGCGTGCCTTGCGAGCGGCTCTCGGTTTTACTTGAAACACTCCGAAGTTTCGAAGTTCAATTCGCCCCTCCTCAACCAGAGTAGTCACGATCGAATCGAAAGTTCGTTGAACGATCGACTTAATCACTTGCTGATTGATTCCGGTCTCTTCGGAAATCGTTTTCACGATCTCTTTTTTCGTCACGACTGAACTCCCCGAGGAACCTTGGTACGACCTAAGTCGTTTTGCCGACTGGGTTTAACAGTCAGAAAGTCTAGGCTCCTGCGGGCGGTTCGTCAAGATCGGGGATGCTAGCATCTCCTACTTGATCATGTCGATCCACAAAATCGCTGCTGGTGATTTCGGCAGAACAATCGGTAAACTTGATCCAAGTCGCCAAAATTTGATATTTCTTTGCCGTTCGGAAATGTTTGGCGAAAGGTTCAAGCCTGTTTCGATTTGGCGTGTAAACTTCGGAGGGCCAAGTTTCGACGACTATTTTGACTAAAACCTCATTTCGATTCGGCCCCTTGGTTCCTTCCTCGGAAAAAATGGAGATTCACGGATGCACGCAGAAATCTCGCAATTCCTTCGCTACCTGGATGTGGAAAGGAACGCTTCGGATCTGACGATCAAATCCTATCGGGAAGATTTGATGGACCTGGCGGATTTCTTGACGGACGAAGGGCAAAAAAAAGTTCTTCCCCGAGACGTGGACGCGACTTTGCTTCGCGGGTACGTTTCTGCCCTCCATGATGCTGGCTATGCCAGAACCAGTATTTCCCGAAAGCTAGCATCCTTAAGAAGCTTCTATCGGTTCGCTCAACGGCAGCAGATGGCAGACACAAATCCTGCCAAACCTTTGCGAAATCCCCGAGGCCAACGAAAGCTCCCACATTTTCTTTCTGCGGACGAAATTCAAAAACTGCTCGAATCACCAGACCCTGGTTGCGAGATGGGCCTTCGCGATATCGCGATTTTGGAGGTCATGTACAGCGCAGGCATGCGGGTTAGCGAATTGGTCGGCACCAACGATCGCGATATCGATTTCGACGAAGGGGTGGTTCGGATTCGCGGAAAAGGCCGAAAAGAACGTTTTGGAGCGATTGGTGGCTTTGCTGCTAAAGCCTTGAAGCGTTACTTTGCCGTCCGCACTCGGAAAGACCACGGAGACAACAAGGAATTGCCAACCTTTACCAGCAAGTTCGGTTTACGACTAACGACCCGAAGCGTCGCTCGAATGCTGGAAAAGTACATCAAGGAAAGTGGCCTCGATTCGCGAACCACGCCTCACACCTTGCGTCACAGTTTTGCAACCCATTTGCTTGACCGAGGTGCCGACATTCGAAGCGTTCAAGAATTGCTTGGCCACAAAAGCCTAGTGACCACGCAAATCTACACTCACGTCAGCACGGCTAACCTCAAACAAGCCTATGTCAAAGCTCACCCAAGAGCGTTGATCAGTTCCGATTCACGGTCTCGTCCAAGTTAAGAACCAGGTTGGCCAACAACGTGTAGGCTGCCAAATCTTGCGATGGAATCAACGAGTTGGTTGGTTTTTCACCAACGTAGACCAACTTCTTTGCGTCTTCGAGATGATCCTGAAAACGCGATTGAAACTTAGACAATGCCAAAGCCATCGCTTCTTGTTCGGTCGCTGTAGGAACTCGCGAAAGGGACAACTGGAAGATCCGTTGGATGCGACGTTCCGTTGGAATCGATGCATCAGACAAAACACTCTCCGCTAAAACTCGAGCTGCTTCCACATATTGGATGTCGTTCATCAGCTGCAACGCTTGCAATGGCGTATTGCTTCGTTCGCGTCGTGTGCAAAACAGTTCGCGATTGGGAGCATCGAAATTGCTCATGAACGGTGGTGGAGCGGTTCTCTTGATAAAGCTGTAAAGGCTGCGGCGATAGAGAGCATTTCCATGGTCCTGGACATAGTATCGCGTATTGGAATCCCCGTATCCAACGGGCTCCCAAATGTTTGCTGGTTGGTACCCCTTTACCCCCAGACCACCCATCGCGCGATTGAGCAAACCGCTGACGGCAAGAACATTATCGCGAATTTGTTCCGCATCTAAACGAATGCGTGGCCCGCGTGCGAGATAGCGATTCTCAGGATCGATATTCCATGACGCGGTAGTCACCGTGGCCGATCGACGGAACGCATCGGATCGCACCATCTCTTTCATCATTTCTTTAGTATTCCATCCATTCGCACGGTACCGGAAGGCCAATGCATCTAGCAATTCTGGGTGAACAGGTGGGGAACCTTGCGAACCAAAGTCATCGCTGGTCTTGACGATTCCGACCCCGAACACTTGCTGCCAAAGTCGATTGATGGTGACTCGTGCGGTGAGCGGGTTCTCGTCGGACACCAACCATTTGGCCAAATCCAGGCGATTGGGTTGCTCCCGTTGCGAATCCTTACTTAAGCTGGGTAATGCCGCTGGTGTATTCGGATAGACACGTTCCCCTTTTTGATCGTATTGCCCCCGAGTCATCACAAACGCCTCGCGTGGCTTCGCTAGATCGTTGTAAATAAACGTACCAGCGATCGAACTTTCTAGCATGGAGCGAGACACCTGTTCGGAATACCACTGCTGCCTAGCGCTTAGAACCAATGGGCTTGTCGCCTCGGAAATGTACATCCTGAAGAACTGAGCGACCTCGTCTCGCTTGCTCTTGCCACTCTCCGATTCAGGGCCTTCCTTGAGAGCCTTCGCCAGATCACCTGCTGCAAATGGGACATCGGTACCTTGGACGCTTTTCCACCAGGTCTGCAAGTCGGCGGTCAACAAATCGTTCGGACGTTGAATGCCACTGCAAACAAGCCCATCCCAATCGCAGATGCCGCCAAACAAACCAAGCTTCAATTCAGCAACGCGATCACCCACGGGCAGATCCGACACAGGCAGCGTTAGCAGTGTCCACTTTCCAGGTTGAGGCAACGGTCCAACGATTCGGTTTGGATCGAAACCGGCAATTGTCGCGTCAGCTGGCGAATTGCTCCAAACGAATTGCTTGGTGGTGGAGTTGGTTCGGATCTCGATGAACGCGGCCTTGGGTGGCTCGTAAAGATCGGTCCGTAGCCAAACTTTCAAGGAGGCTTGTTCTGGAATCCACAAAGGCCTCAGTCCACCCGTTACGACTTGCTCCAGCCGATTCCCGAATTCTTGATGGAGCGAACGCTTGCCCATAGGAACTCCGCCTTCACTGTTCCACTCGGTTTCATTGCGCGTTGTGTTACGAGTCCCAGCACCGGGATTGAATTGGTCGTCCAACCAGACCGAGGTCATAGGGGTGGACGTTACATTCGTAGTATTTCGTTCCAATTCATCATCGATGACTTCGCGCGCCGACGCAAGCTTGCGAAGGGTTTCCAACGCATCGGATTCTCGCTGACGCGCCACATCCAGAGCCCCGCGTTGTTCGTTCGAAGGTATTGGTAAGAACGGGGAGGTGGTGTCCGTGTTTCCATCCATCGCAGGATCAGCTGCGTTATAGAAAAAAGCATACAGGGAGTAAAACTCTTTGGTACTGATCGGATCGTACTTGTGATCATGGCAAACCGCGCATCCGCCGGTAAGACCTAACCATGCCTGAACCGTGGTGCTGGTTCGATCCACTGCGTAGCGGAATAAGAACTCGTCGTTAATGGCACCACCTTCGCTGGTGGTTACATTGCATCGATTAAAGCCAGTGGCTACCAGCTGCGATTGAGTTGGCTTGGGAAGCAGGTCGCCCGCAAGCTGCTCGATGGTGAATTCATTAAAAGGTACATTGCGATTGAATGCGTCGACGACCCAATCGCGAAACCCCCACGCCTTTCGTTCGTTGTCCAAATGAAGACCGTGCGTATCGCCATATCGAGCCACGTCCAACCAATGCTTGGCCATCTCCTCGCCATAATGCGGAGAAGCAAGATACTTCTCGATCAGTCTGTCGTAATGTTCGTTGGATGCGTCAGCCGCAAAAGCTTCAACATCCGCAAGCTCAGGTGGCAGACCGGTCAGGGTGAATGCTAGACGCCTCACTTGAGTAACCGGGTCCGCGATGGGCTGTATCTCAAGACCTTTCGCCTGTTGCTCCTTAGAAAGAAATTGATCGATCGTTTCGGTGGGAGACGCGGGGGCAACAATGGGTTCGAAGGCCCAATGCTTTTCAAACGCTGCCCCTTGCTCCACCCATTGAGAAATCGTCTTCTTTTCTTCTTCGGACAGCTGGCGATTGGAGCTTGGGGGTGGCATGACCAAGTCAGGGTCGGTCGATACGATGCGTTCCCAAATAAGACTGTCGGTTAAATGACTAGGAGCGATAGCGGCTTTTCCCGAATCGCGGACTTGGAAAGCCCCTTCAGCCGTATCCAGGCGAAGATCGGCCTGTCGGGTTTTCGCGTCGAAGCCGTGGCATCGATAGCAAGCACTCGACAAAATCGGGCGCACATCCTTGTTGAATCGAAGTGTTTGGGCCGAAGCCTGATTCGGCTCGTCCCCGAAAACGCATTCTACTTTCAGAATGGTGGAGAAAAGCAAGAAAAGCGAAAACAACGAAATCGCTCGCTTCATGTCAAGGATCGCAGCTTGCTGGGCGGTTCGCTGGAAGTAGGATTTCATGGGAATATCGATCCGAGAGAAAGGGAGGGAGTCTTTTGCAGCGTTTCGGGCAGGAAATAGGGCCCCAAAGGGCGTTGGCTCCGGTAGGGTGAATATCAGTTACCATCGAGGACGCAAACCGATATCGTTGCCCTCCGTAATCTAAAAAATCGGCCGGAATAATAGAACTATCATGCTCTCCTTTGGCCTTTGCTGCAAGCGGGACGAAGCTAGACAACAGGATACAATGTTCTCTAATTGTCTGACGCTCACCCCGAAGATGGAATCACAGCACGCCGATATCATGACAAAACTGAAAAAGGACTGGATGTACCGTGTTTTCGCGCCGCTTCTGTTGCTGACAACGTGGTCCAACGTCTGGGGGCAAACCGTTGGACAATCGGTCGATTCCGATTCGGAAAAGTCACGTTCGGCCGAAATCCAGATTGATTACAACGTGGTTTATGGGCAGCCTGACGAGCCCATGCATCGAGCCGACATTCTCAAGCCGAGCACGCTCAAAGATGGCGAAAAACTACCAGGAATGTTGCTGATCCATGGCGGTGCTTGGACGTTGGGGGATAAACGCAATGACGCAAGGCATGCCAAGCGATTAGCGAGTCTCGGGTTTGTTGTGATGTCCATCAACTACCGCCTTGCGCCAAAACATCCGTTTCCTGCCCAGATCGATGATTGCTGGTTGGCATTGAAGTGGCTGCATGAACATGCGGATGAATTGCAAGTGGACTCATCGTCGATTGGTTCTTGGGGTTATTCAGCCGGCGGTCACTTAGCGGCTCTGTTGGCGACGGACCCTAGACCCGATGTGCCGCGTCTGAAAGCATGCGTTGCAGGTGGCGCACCGTGCGACCTGACTTCGATTCCGCTGGACAGTAATCTGCTAGAGCCTGTGTTCGGAGGACCTAGGCGAACGTTTCCGAAGAGGTACGTCGATGCATCTCCTATCACCCATGTGAGTCCCGACGACCCACCCATTTTTTTGTTTCACGGAAGCAAGGATTGGCTGGTGCCCTCGCAATCATCGATATCCATGAAAGAAGCTCTGCAACGCGAAGGGGTAGATTTTGAATACTTGGTAGTTCCCGATAAAGCACACTTGATGACTTTCATTGACCGAGAAGCCACGGAAAAGTCATACCAGTTTTTGATCGAGCGAATGCGGTAAGTTATCCCGATCGATCACACTGCGTTAGTTATCTCCCAAGCAAGTCGAGGCACTGTCGCCGAAGTTGCTTCGACATCGCTTTTGCCTTCGAGGCTTGTTCCATATCGCCATCTTCAAGCTTGGCGGCAGCATCAAGCTCAAGCAGCCGCGCAGCGTGCAACATCGACTCCACTGCGTTCCAACGATGGGAGGAAATATCTTCCACTTGCAATTCGGGTTCCAAGGATTCCAGTGCGCCATTAGCATTTTTCGAATGCGATTTGCTTTTGCCTCCATGGAGTATCATCTTTTGGATCTCCAGGAACAATGGATCCGCCTGCATATCGCTGTCGGGAGCTGGTGCAGGTGCTGCGGGGGTCAGCATTGCAGGTGTAGGTACTGCTGGCGAGGGAGCAGTCGCTTGCTTTGGATCGAATGTTAGGGGCAGCGACAGCGATGGCACCTCTTGGCTTTCAGGATCTTGCAGTCGTTCCTGCTGCAGTCTTTGCGGTGGTTGGTTTTCCTGCGGTTCCGTGGAAACAGACACATGCGGGATCGCGATGAAGACTACGATCATCGCTAGGACAAAACCAGCAATCGTATTTCGGCTGAAGATGTTTTTCATGAATTGGTTTCTCTAAGGTGCTGATCGAAAGCAAGGGCTTTGGGGAGTTTCATCCATAATCCAACGCGATGTTACCCTTACTCGTTCGCCAAAACAAGCGAACGAGACGACGTGTCTCTTCGCCGACTCTCAGTGAGGAAGCGAAAAACCGCTAAGGATTGTCATCCGTTTGCAAATGGACGAAATTTCCAACCCTGACCTCATCCACTGGGGAACGTGCAAAAAGAGCGAACGTCTGATCCTCATAAATCCTCTTCCAAGTTTCCGTCTTCGTGCCAGGGGTTCCAAGCAACGGATACGCAGGACTGGAAACTTGGATCAAAATTGCGTCTGCTTTGAATTCGCTAAGCACCGATTCCCAGCTAGGTTTGGCGGAATAGAACAGATCATGCTTGGGTAAAACATCATCGCGATACGCGACCTCGTACCGCCCATCGATGCTGACCCGTATCTGTGGATAGCACATCCAAGACACATAGGCGCCGCTTGCGAAAGGTGTCAGAACGTTCCCATGAAAATCTTGCGACTTCAGGAACTGAACTGCCCCCACAGGATACACCATTGCAGACCCCGGGTCCTGACTTGGAAGGGTGGCTTTCCAAAGTGGATGAAAGCATACAAAGCTAGCGCAAACAACGGCGACAGCCATCGAGAAACGCATCGCGGTTTGACGCCAATGAGTCAAGAATTCGATGGAACATCGACCAAATACCGTGGGCGTTAACCATCCAGGAACCAACGCCATCCAAACAATCGAGTATAGCGAACCATGTCGAATATGCTTGAGGGCCATGTAGGCCGCTAAGCAGCAAAACAACCAACCACGAAGTCGATGGAATCGTCGGTTCTTAGCGACATACCCAAGAGTTATCAGAGACAGCGCAAATGCAGCCATCGCGGTCGTGCTGTCATGAGTCATCCAAAGAGGCTGCCACTCCAACATGGTCGGACGCGGCATCGTGATGGCTCGATACAAGTACGGAGCATAGGCAGTACCCCAAGGGTTCAGCAAGATGCCAAAACAAATCAACGGTATCAAAACAAGATGATGCCACAATTGGAAGTAAGCCTTTTGCACTCCCTCCCAAGATCGGTCGGCATAGATTGCAAGGAACCAGCGCTCCACGACGTGAAGAAACAGCATAGCAAGACCCACGACGAAACCGGCATGCATGTTCAGCCAAACCACGTACAGCCCAAACCAAGCAATGACCCACTTGCGGCTCCCTCGCCAATCGGATTGCTGTAAAAGCATCTGCAGTAGCATGAAAAGAAGCGTAAAAATCTGAGCGCGAACGGTTGCAAATCCTACCCAAAGAAGCGGGAACAAAATCGGAGCACACACGGCGATCATCAATGGGTGCGCGCCGTTGTTGCGAGCCACACGGTACAGCGTTAACGCAATCGCAAGGATGACCAACGATCGTAGAATCGCCATTCCGTCCAATCCTAGCGGACTACATCCGGCGGCAAAGTAAAGCACTAACCCCGTACCCCATTCGTGATGTACGACGGGGTAAACCGTCGGTGTAAACGCAAATACATCACCCATAGGAAATACGCCGCTCGTGATGTATTCACGAACAAGCGACATTTCATGAAAGGCATCGTGCGTTACATCGCTCAGACGAGCAACATAAGCATAGAAGGCCAAAAGCGCAGCGCTGCAAAGCGCTGCAATGAATACTGCATCGCGTCGAATTCCAATGCGAAGATTGCGTTTCAAGAACATGGATCGAGGCTTGTTAAGGGAACTGCTCGTACTTTGTTCTTCCAATCTCGGAATAGATTGCTAGCAGACTGAAATGATTTCTGATTTTTTCGCAACTTTCACTCAAGATTGACCTAGAGACTACTTTGACTGGTTTCCTAGACTTCGGCTCTGAAGCGAATATGCAGGATGCATGGCCGCTTCCAGTTGAATAGCCTGGATCGATGCAAGTCGATCCACACCATCTTGGAGAAGATTCTGCATGGATGCACGAAGCATTTTAATTGGCCTGTTGGCCTTGATTTCGATGAGCACTTCAAGTGTTGCTCAGATGATGGTCAGCCCCCGCGCAAGTGTAACGTCGCCGAATTTTCGAGTCATCGCGAGAAACGCTTCCCTTGCGAATCAAGTCGCGGCGGAGGCCGAACGAACAAGAAAAGAACTGGCCATTCATTGGCTCGGACAAGAAATTCCCAACTGGCCACAACCTTGCCCATTGATTGTCAACGATGGAAACATGTTGGCAAACGGAGAGACCAAATACACGCTTATCCCTGAAGGGGGTGTGGCCAACTTTCAAATGACTGTCTCCGGTTCGGTAGAACGCATTTTGGATAGTGTTCTTCCGCACGAAATCACACACACCATCCTAGCCAGTCACTTCTCTGCACTGGGGAAGCCAATCCCACGTTGGGCCGATGAGGGAGCGTGCACCACAGTGGAACATGTAAGCGAACGCAGCAAGCACGATCTCATGCTGGTTCGCTATCTGAGCGAAGGCCGAGGCATACCTTTTGCAGTTTTGTTTTCCCTTCGCGATTACCCGCCCGATATCATGCCTTTGTATGCTCAAGGATACAGCCTTTCTTGCTTTTTAATTGCTCAAGGTGGGCCTCGTCAGTTCGTGAAATTCCTAGAACGAGGGATGGAAACCGAAGATTGGGTCGCCGCTGTCGAGGAGTTTTATGAATACCCGCTTATCGGCAAATTGCAAACGGCATGGAACGCTTGGGTGGGTGATGGTGGCGGCGCAGTGTTAGCCTACACCGCCACCGCTCGCGGAGTATCCTCGTCTTTGACCATCGCTGCCGCAGGAACGCGATCCACGATCGATTCCTCAGTTCGAACTGCTTCGGCAACAGTACCGACCAGTCCATCGAATCCTAGTGAACCAGAAGGCATTCGTGCGGTCGGCATGATGGATACTAACAATGCATACGGAGCCAGCACCAGCAGTTACTACGTCGAGCAATTGAAGCAAAATGCTGGATCGCGTGTGGCAACAGCACCAAGCTCACCAGCACTAAGATCCGAGCGATTGGTTCCAGCAACTGTGGGCCAACCGCCCAACACCATGCGTGGTATACCCTACAGCGCAAGCCAACCGGCTCCATTCCAAACTTTGGGACAGTTGCCGAACAGCGGTACCCTCCGGCGGTAGCAAAGGCGAATTGGGAAGGCTGCACAAGAAGCTTTTGCTACCCTATTTTACTATTTGAAAAAAAGTTCCATCGGATCGAAAACTGGGCTTGACCGACGTTCTGGTTTGCCCCTATTCCGATGCGAGCGGACGAAAAGTTCGTTGGCTGGGATCGATATCTTGTTGGTTGCATGGAAGCGACGTCCAAGATAAGAAGATCCCCGTCTGCAAACGATGCATGAAAAGTGTATTTTTGGAATCTGAGCGATCAAACGATAAAGGAGTGTCGCATTGAAACACCTCAACCCCCTTCGGACATTACGGCTTATGATCGCCGTGTCGGCGATAGCAGCGCCCGTTTCAATGCCATTGGGCTTGATCGTGCCAGCTGGAATCGTGGCAACGATCTCATGCACCGCAACGGATGCGGTGGCACAAAGCCCAAGTCTTCCTTCTTTGCCGGCCCCTGCTCAAAACACTGAGCTGTCGCGTTCGGTTCCAACAGAACCATCCGTGACTCCAAAAGCGTTGTTGATTCGGGCGCGTGCTGCTTTAAGCGAAGGGAAGAATGATGCGGCTGCACAAGCATTCGCTCAAGCCTCTCTCGCCTCTCAAAATAGCCCTGAGATGGCAGCCGAGTTGGAGCAAACAAAAAAACAATTTTTAGAACGAGGGCTTAATCAACAAGCTCTTGATAAAGCGATGGCTTCGCTGCAAACCGGATCGGTTCTAAATAGCCGTGCTGCCAACGCACTTCGAAATCGAACAGGTACGAGTACAACGGGATCCAACCCAGGACTCCTTGCCGCAACACCAACGGAGCCAACAAGTGTCGCCAACGGTCAACCGTCGATGCTGCCGCCGGCAACGTTGCAGCCGTCGACTCTTCCACCGTCGATGTTGCCCCCTTTGCCTAATGCGAACACTAGCGCCGTCGCAGCTCAACCGAATCTGCCACCCAATCCCTTGCGTGACCAAGCAGTTGGCTTGACCGCAGAAGCCAAGATGGCACTGGATCGAGGTGATGTTGCAACAGCAAGAAACTTGATCGAGAAAGCCAACTCACTACGAGTTCCTGACAGCGAATTCGCACCTGGCCAGATGCGACCTTGGAATGTTGCGCTGGATATCGACCGGGCTGAACGATTGCGAACCAGTTCACCCGTCATGGCCGCGTCGGCTCAAATGCCAGTCGGTGGTGTCCAGAATGCAACCGCTCAACTACCTCAAGGTTCCAACCCGGCCGAAGCAGTCCAAACAGGACTGTACCAACCGAATATGGATGCATCGCGGGTAGCAACTGCAAGCGGCGTGCTTTCCGCCCACGATGCCGATGAGACCGGCATCGAGCTCTACGACAAGGGCATCAAAGCTCTTTCCAGTGGCGACAATGAAGCCGCTCTCAGCTTGTTTAAGTCTGCATGGCACAAGCGGGATGACTTGGACCAGCCAACGCGTGCTCAACTTCGAGACAAGCTAACGTTCATGCAGTCCACAGTCCGTGCTGGTAATGAACCAGAGGCAATCGAGGGAGCAACTCCGGAAGGACGTGAAAACCAACTCAAACGTCAACGTTGGTTCGCCGAGGTCACTGGTGAAATCGCAGATGCCGAACGAATGGCCGGCGCGAATAAACCGATGGAAGCGCTCGACAAACTCAAGACCTTGCGTCTACGAGTAGCACAAGCAGATGTTGATAATGTCCAACGCAAAAATCTGTTGACCATGGTCGACCGTGTTACGGTTCACATGCAAGCTTGGGTGGATGAAAATAAGTCGACCATCGAGCTGGATCAACGGAACAAGCAGATTGAAGACAGAATCCTTCAAGATGCGATTAAGGAAGCAAAAACGGACGCTCAGGTCCAAACGCTTGTCGATCAATACAATGATCTGATTGATGATCGTCGGTTCCCAGAAGCCGAAGCGATCGCCAAAAAAGTAAGTGAGATCAAGCCGAACAGCGAGATCGCAGCCGTACTTTACAACAAAGCGAAGATTCAAAGCCGAGTGGAAGAGAACGAAGACCTTCGCTCCCTGAAACAGGAAAAATTCGCAGATGCAATGACGGACGTGGAACGATCAAGCACACCCTTTGCGGGAGACAATCCTTTGCAAATGCCCCCGATCAAGGCTTGGTCGGATCTGACAAGACTTCGTTCGGCGAAAACAGACGCAAGAATGTCCCCTCGCGAAAGAAAAATCCGTGAAAGCCTGGCTGAACAATTCTCAGCAAGCTTTGATCGTCGGCCTTTGTCCGATGCGATGAATACCATCTCCGAGATGACCGGGATCACGATTGTGATCGATGACCGATCAATTGCTGAGGAAGGTATCACCGTGGATCAGCCGATCACGCTTGACCTGAAAGGCAATTCTATCTCGTTGAAGAGCGCATTGAACGTGATGCTGGAACGGCTCAACTTGACCTACTCGATCAAGAACGAAGTTCTCACCATCGAAAGCAGTCGATTCAACAAGAAGGACACTTACAAGGAAGTGTACAACGTGAAGGACTTGGTGATTCCAATTCCAAACTTTGTATCTGACTACAACACGGGTATGGCCGGGGCTTTGCAGTCTGCGTATCAAGCTCAGACCAACTTTGCCTCCGCTACCATTCGGGACGAGAACGCTGCTAGTGCTGCTAGCCGGATCGCCAACATCGATCCTAGCTCGTCTGTTCTTGCTCAAGTGAACACGCTGGGTTCGTTGCAGGGAATGTCGCCCGGTTCTATGGCTGGTGGAATGCCCGGGAACTTTCCAAACTCGACCGTGGGTTTGGGTGGTGCTGCTATTGCAAACTATGCGGATCTGATTCGGTTGATCGAACAAACGATCTCGCCTGATCAGTGGCAGGTCGCCGGCGGAAACTCGTCGATGATGGAATTTCGCCAAAACTTGAGCTTGGTGGTCACCGCACCCCAAGAAACACACGAAGCCATTGCAGACTTGCTGAAATCGTTGCGAGCCCTACAAAACCTTCAAGTGACAATCGAATGCCGATTCATGCAATTGGAAGACACCTTCTTTGAGCGTATCGGTGTCGACTTCGACTTCAACATCAACGACAAGATCAACCGCCTTCCACGTGAAAACTCCGGTCCAAGCGTTGCAGTCGGTATCACGAGCGGCGTAGGAACTTCCGCTCCAAGCTACACATCGGATCTGGACATCAACGTTCGGAACAACTTTACCGTACAGCCACCTGCTGGTCGTCCTGACGCTGCAGCCGCAACTTCGGTTGGACTCGCAATCTTGAGCGATCTGGAGCTGTTCTTCTTCCTAGAAGCATCACAAGGGAACAGCCGTTCTAACGTGTTGCAAGCTCCAAAGGTGACGATGTTCGATGGACAAACTGCTTCGATCAACGATACAGCTCAGCGTCCGTTCGTTATCTCCTACGACCCGGTTGTTGGTGACTTTGCTGTCGCTCAACGTCCGATTATTGTGGTTCTGAGCGAAGGAACCCAAATGAATGTGCAGTCGGTTGTCTCCCAGGACAAACGATTTGTTCGAATGACGCTGGTTCCTCAATTCACCCGAATTGAATCAGGTGACCGAGAGTTTACCTTCCAAGGAAGTCGCCGATCTGCTACGGGCACCACGATCCTGAACAACGGCGTACCAACGAACCGTCCGAACCAAGAGGATGTGATCGAAGGCACCACTGTTCAGCAACCAACCTTCGGGCAGACAAGCGTAACGACTACGGTCAGTGTGCCAGACGGCGGTACGATTCTATTGGGTGGTATCAAGCGGCTTCGTGAAGCTCGTACCGAACGAGGTACGCCAATCCTAAGCAAGATTCCTTACCTGAATCGACTGTTTAAGAACAACGCGATCGGTCGGGAAACCAACACACTGATGATGACGGTGACACCACGGATCATCATTCCTGAGGAAGAAGAAGAGTTGTTGGGAGTCGTTGCTCCCAACCCTTAAACCGATCAGGGTAGTCAACCTTGTTGAGAAACACGGATCAAACCCACGGCAAATGCCGTGGGTTTTTTTATTGCGTTTCCGCCACCTGCAGAGATTATTTTACTGAGCCGCGGGCGCTAGCCGCGTTACGGTTTCCCCGCCAAAGACGGTTATCGCGGCTAGCGCCCGCGGCTCATTTCGAACCAAGTGAGTGCCATTGGGCTAGCGTTCACGGCTCAGAGCAACCGTCAGTCTTGCTTGAACAGGCAACCTAGCGTGTTCCCTTGCGAGT
>JBIKLJ010000207.1:0-8510 GCA_044359895.1 Pirellula sp. | reverse complement strand
AGGGTTTACGGCGTTCTACCACTGAACTACGGCGCAATGATCTAAATCAAAGTCGCGCCGGTGGGACTCGAACCCACGACTTCCGGCTTATAATGCTGTACTCCAACTCGGCAGTCGATCGTTGTCTCCTATTGTTTCTAGGCTTGAGGCTTGAGGAGTGAGGCGTGAGGAAGTAAGTGCCACCGGTGCCGTTTGAGCCATTTCGGTGTTGCGAATACCCGATGCGTCGAATCGCAAATCCAGCACTTGGGCAGAAGCATGGCGAAATGTACCGGTGACCACTTCGCCTGGACCTGCATTTACCTCAGGTGCAGCCGAGATTGATAGAACTTTCGCAAACCCGACTGCCCCCAATTCTGGCATCGTCAAATAAACTTCGCTACCAACGCCCTCTCCTGCGAGTATCGAGTCAATCGAATCGTCTCGACACAATTCGTATTCAACGATCGATTGCAGTTCCGATTGCCAAGTGTCGTTGAAATAGCCAAGCGTTGCGTTGACGGGATTCCCAAACCGCGAAGCTAGACCAACCATCGAAGCGATTACATCAGTTGTTGATTGCGATTCTAAGTCAGATAGAAATTGTGTTGCTTCATCGCTGAGCTCCGGTACCGACGACTCTGATTCTGCGATCAACGATTCAATGAGCAGTGCATCGGTCTTGGCAACTTCATCGACTAGCCACGAAACTGGCCGAAGAAGCTTCAGCTCCAGCTTGCCAGCTCCATTCTCCTTTTCTAATTCCAACTCAAAGACACGCCAAGTTTTCGGATCGACATTTGTCGAAGCACTGGCTCGCTCGGCGTCCGTCCGATCCGGATTGTGGGCAGGAACACGCATGCCTACTTCGATATCGGATATCTGCTTGGTCGTAATACGAAAATCGCTCGATGGATCGGACGCACTCAAACCCATCGGTGCCCCAATCGACTTCGAATTCACCAGAGACGCAGCACTTAGTTTCGGAAGCTCCGAATCGCGAACAGGATCTGAATTACGCCAAAGCCCAGCCAGCCAAACGCACAGCGCAAAGACTGCCGCAACCATCCCAATTCGTACACCCGCCGACCAGAAGTCAAAGCCTCGTTCATCAAAGTTGAAGCCGAATTCATCTTCATCGATGCGGCTCTGTACGGCACGATTGAAGTGCGAGCGATCCTCCCTAAGCCTTGGAGCAACAATGTTCCCCGAAGCAACAGAGACCGGTTCGCCTTTTTCTCCGATGCTCGTATCGCTACTAGCTTTTGTAGGTTGGATGGTACGTCGATTTGTTTTCGTCTCTGGCCCAGGTGTATAAACCCCCTTACGCTCTAGCGATTCCAATTGCTCGTCCGACAAGCGAGGAATCGACTCTTCGTCACGCTCGAACGACTCATCGAGTTCGACCTCTTCATCTACGAAATAGAGCGATGCATGTGCATGCTTCTTTTTCTTCATGGCAATCACAATTACAAGTCCTGTTTGCTGAAAAACGCGATGATCACACAATCACGGAAAAACTTCAATTTGGTCTGCTGGAACATGATCATAGGGGACTTTCTTCAAAAACACTCTTGGCTTACAAGGTTGATCAATCGACTTAAGCCATGGGCGCAATTTTTCAAATAAACGCTCTGCGTTTGGACAACTTAAATAGAGCTTTACGATTCCTTTTACGGTTCTTTTGGCTTCAAAACATCCGAAGTAGTGCTTTGGATCCATCGAACGGACCATTAAATGTACATCTAACTCATCTTCAATTGGAGCAATTTTCGATCTTTCTTCTTTGCTAAACTTCGTATCAACTGGATGGAATTCGATACTAATGGATTGTCCTTTGATTGGCAGTCCATTCCAAAAATCAATTTCTTTACTTTGCTTGATTCCGTCGTAATGAGCTTTGAAATAATCCACTCCGGGAGGCAGTGGCCAAACTTTTACAAAGTCGAATCCGCACAAGTCGCTATCGACTACTCGATCGACAAAAATGTTGCTAACAAAAACTCTGCCAAAGAACTCCCTGATCTTAAAAATGCTTAGTCCATGTACCTTGTCTCGAATAAACTCGTAACGGTGAAGACTGGTCATTGTATCTCGGGTCTTGACGGGTCTTCCGAAAATGGCCTCGTAATCTAAAGCATCAACAACCGTCTGACAATTGTATGCAAAGTAATCCCGATCTTCGAAATAAAATGGCAGCAGTTCTCCATTGACGACGAGCATATCTTCTAGTGAAGATACGGCTTTCGCGCTGAATGCTGGAACCCGTATGTTGATGCATGGAAAGTCGTTCAACAGCGAGACACGACCTCTCGGAAGCACGTCCTTTGAACGCCAAGTAAGCAACAGTGTTGGTGGGGACCAATCCCATCGGATGGGAAGTGGCGGGTTAAAGTCGTTTGCTAGGTCAGGCGCCCCCAAAGACTGTTTTGCTGTTCGCCCAAGGAACGAAGGTTGCCTAACACCAAATCCCTCAAAACGAGGATCGTCACAGACTATTTGCAATTCAAATATCTCGGAAACTGGAGTCACTGGAAATCACCTCGCTCTAGCATTCGCCGAAGATCCTGAAGACCATCAGTGAGTTGTCGCTTACTTTTGGCGTCTCCAATTATTTTCCCCATCGCTAAAAGATACTTGTCTGTGTGCGATCCCATGTGCCCAGCTTTCGCCCAAAAACCATTTGAGACACTGTTTAAACCAACACTGAATTTTGCCATGTTTGCTTGAACTTTTGCCACGGCGGCTTGAACAGCGGCGGATCTCCCCGTCCATTTTCCTACCGGCACAATATGTGCCGCCTGATATGCAGCTTTGCGAAATCCTGCGGCAAGTCTCGTACTTGCAAGCGCCCTGCCTAGTATTCTAGATACATATGCATTATGCACCAGCAATCCGTCTTCGCCAACATAGTAGACGTGTTCGTTGGCAACTTCGAAGTTGTAGCTGATTTATTTCTCCCGAAACTGACCGCCAAACCAGTTAACGCCCGACGCCGAGAGATCGGTGGCCGGGCGTTTTGCGTTTACCGCCTTCCTGGCAAGGGTTTACGCCGATTCTTCCGCGTGTGAAAATATCTCTGGTTCGAGATTCGCGAAATAGGGTCCGGAACCAACCATAGGGGTTGGACTCGGACCCCGGAGTTTTCAACCGAAACTCTCGGAGTCTCTGTTTAACAGGGGCCGTGGGTTAACAACCTCGGTGGGTTCGAGCCCGGAAGGCAACGGGTCGCGAAATGGCTGGCGGGTACACTTGGCCAGTGGGTAGACTGGCGAAGTTGCGCATAAACATTAAGAATGTCGTGACGCACGGCGCGAACCCATACTGCATGAAATGATGAAAAACCACGATCGAAGAACGGTTTGAGAGTGAAACCGGCAAAACGCTAAACAACGAAGCAAGGCTATGAATCTATTTCGCACAATGACAGTGGGTTTGGCGGCACTCGCCTGCACATCACAAACGGCTTCGGCTCAGTATCCGGGCTGGAAAGAAACCGGGTCGATCTTCCTGAACACAACGCCCGATGGCGCGAATCTTCCGGCGACTGCGAGCGAGGAGGGCTTTCCGGTGCTCGTCCGACTGCACAAGGATTTCTTCAACTTCGCGGCGGCGAAACCGAACGGAGACGATGTACGCTTCTCCGCCGACGGGAAGGCGCTGGCGTATCAGATCGAGCAATGGGACGCGGCGGCGGGAACGGCGAGCATCTGGGTGCGTGTGCCGAAGATCAAAGGCAACGCGCGACAGGAAATCAATGTGCATTGGGGCAAAGCAGACGCGGTGAGCGAGGCGAATGGCTCGGCGGTTTTCAGCGAATCGAACGGCTATCTGAGCGTCCTCCACTTGGGCGATGGAGTAGCGGATGAAGTGGGCTCGGTGGAGACAAAGGATATCGGCACGACGGCGGTTGCGGGAATGATCGGACCTGCACGGCATCTTGCGGGCCAGCAGGGAGTATTTTGCGGAGAAAAGATCACGAACTTTCCGGTGGGAGCGAGTTCACATAGTACCGAGGCGTGGTTCCGCGCGGAGAAATCAAACGGCCGCGCGCTCGCGTGGGGCAACGAGCACGGGCAAGGTAAAGTGGTGATGCATTTCATGAGCCCGCCGCATGTGAAAATGGAGTGCTATTTTTCCGGCGCGGATGTCGCGAGCGTGGGACGGATACCGATGAACGAGTGGATTCACATCATGCATACCTATCAGCAGGGCGACTCGCGGATCTATGTGAACGGCGAACTCAGCAACGTCTCGAAGACGCCGAACGGGCCTCTGGCGATCAAGACCCCGGCGCGGTTCTACATCGGAGGGTGGTACAACAACTACGATTTCGTTGGCGACATTGACGAAGTGCGGATTTCCAAAGTGGTTCGCTCGGCGGACTGGGTGAAGTTGCAGCACGAAAACCAGAAGGCGCAGCAAACGCTGGTGGGGCCGGTGGTTCAGCCTGGCAGCACGTTTGCCGTCTCGCCCGCTGCGGCGACGATCGCCGAGGGACAGAGCGCGACTTTTTCCGCCCTCGCCGGCGGCGCGCAGAAGGTGTATTGGATATTGAAGAGTGACGGACAGGAAACCGTCGTGGCAGTGGATCGGTTTGCGTTCACATTTAATGCGGGGCGAGTGACGGGCGACAGGGCCGTCACGCTGCAATGCAAGGCGATCTATGCCGATGGTGTAAAGACAAAGGACATCGCGATCACGGTCAAGGAGGGTATTGAGGAACCCGTTTTCACGCTCACCGCGCCCAAGGCATGGGACGGCCGCGCGATGATTGAAGTCGCGCCACATGTGACGAATCTCGCTGCGATGAAGTCGAAAAACGCGGGTGACTTAAAGACCGAATGGAGCGCAGGTCCGTTTGCGGTGATTAAGGAAATTGCACCGGGCAAACTCCTGTTGAAACGCGCGCAAAATATTGGAAAACTCACGGTAACGGCGACCATCAGCAACGGTGGCAAGCCTGTTTCACAGTCGGTAGAAATTGCCGTTACGGAACCGATGAGCGACGCGTGGGTTGTGCGCACTCCTGCAAAGGACGAGAAGCCGGAAGAAGGGCAATTCTATGCCCGCGATGACAAAAACGAAGGGACGTTGCACTACAACGGCACGCTCGCCGAAGCTGCGGATTCGGTCTTTCTGAAGCTTTATGCTGACGAAAAACTCGTTCACACCGCCACCACGAAACCGGAAGCCGATAAGTCATATACGCTGTCGGTGAAGCTCAAGCCGGGGCTCATCAAATACAAAGTGGAGTTTGGAACTGGCGCTGATAAAGTACTGGATACCATCGGCAATCTAGTGTGCGGTGATGCTTACATCATTGATGGCCAATCGAACGCACTCGCCACCGATACCGGCGAAAACTCCCCGCCCGAAACCAACGAGTGGATTCGCAGCTATGCTCGCCCCTCGCAAAACCCGAAAGAGAATGTCGGCAATTTATGGGTACTACCGGTTTGGAAATCGCAGCAGGGGGAAAAAGCGGAGCTCGGTTGGTGGGGCATGGAACTCGCAAAACGCCTTGTTGAAAGCCAAAAGATGCCCATCTTTATGATCAACGCCGCTGTCGGAGGAACACGGATCGATGTGCATCAACGTAACCCTGCCGACCCCACCGATCTCACGAGCATTTACGGACGCATGCTGTGGCGAGTCCAGCAGGCGAGACTCACGCACGGCATTCGCGGCATCCTTTGGCATCAAGGTGAAAACGACCAAGGGGCTGATGGTCCGACTGGCGGCTATGGATGGGAGACATATCATCACTTTTTCATTGAAATGGCCGCAAGTTGGAAGCAGGACTTCCCCAACGTGCAGCAGTATTACGTGTTCCAAATCTGGCCCAACTCTTGCAGCATGGGTGGGCGATTCGGTTCCGGAGATATGCTGCGCGAAAAACAACGTACGCTCCCGCAGCTATTTTCAAACATGAGCATTATGTCGACGCTCGGCGTACGTCCGCCGGGAGGTTGCCACTTTCCGCTCGTGGGTTGGGCGGAATTTGCACGCACGATTCAGCCCTTGATCGAGCGCGATCACTATGGCAAAGTACCTGCCGGACCAATCTCCGCTCCTAACCTGCGTACCGCTTCTTTTAACGCAACGCGCGACACGATTCTACTTGAATTTGATCAACCGATTGCCTGGGATGACAAGCTCGCTAGCCAGTTCTATCTCGATGGCGAGAAAGGGAAAGTGGCTTCAGGCAGTGTGGCCGGTTCCTTGCTTACCTTGAAGCTAAAAGAGCCTGCCCCCGCTTCGAAGATTACCTACCTCAAAGAGATCGATTGGAATCAGGATAACTTGCTGCTGGGCACGAACGGTATTGCCGCGCTGACATTTTGCAATGTGCTGATTGATCACGTACAATGAAAGCCTTGAGAATCGAACTTCCAGAAGCAATTGGAATCCGTAGCGACGCCCGCAGTTTCGTAACATCAATAGTGTGCAAAACACGATTAAACGTCGAGAAATGCTGGTTGGAATGGCTGCGGGTGTTAGTGCGCCGCTGGCCTGGAGTCTTTTTCCTCTGAATGCCCAGGCAGCTAACAAAACTGCTGGTCCCAAACGCGTCATCTTCTTTCTACAGAATCATGGATTTGACCCGTTGACCTGTATCCCCCAGGGGCTGGAAGAAAGCTGCGCCCTCGACGGTGTCACCCTTGAAACGCCAATGCAAGCCTTGGAGCCTTACAAGGACAGGATGCATATCATCACAGGTCTGCATGGCCGCCATACGAACCCGGGCCATAGCGCCTATTTCGGGGCCCTGGGTGCGTATCGAGGTGGAACTGGTGTCCCGCCGTCTGCCGCTACGATTGATTATGCTCTCAGCCAAGTGCTGCCGCAGACGATCCTGCCGCCGTTATGCATCGGCATGGAATCGATAGATAGTATGAAAGCACGCCCAACCCTGGCCACACTGACGGCTTCAGGTCCGAACCAGCCGGTAATTCATGCACTGCGACCCCGGTGCGGGAGTACCGTTCCGGTCCCTAACCAACTAAATGCTTTTGCGGTATGGACTTACATTCAAAATCGCATTATCGCGGTTAGCCAATATCGACTACAGAAAATTGGTGTCTGTTAAGCAGATTTTGCGTAACGCGGCACACTCAGAACGACCTATCGAAACGGTCTTGGAATCCGTAAGCCTCTGATTCCAATGGATTTGCGAAACGGCAATCTTTGAGAAGGTCCGATATCAGGGTCTGTACGGGGAGCCTTAGTTTTTTCTACGGAAGAAACGCCAAAAAGTTAACGCCGGACGACGAGAGATCGACGCCCGGCGTTTTTCATTTCTACCCAACGTTTCCTAGGGTTTCCGCACCGCCAATCTTCTACGGCGATTATCTCGGTTAGGAATGAGATCTTTCGGCCTACCTCTGAAACCGTCCCGGTAGCTCGCGGCACCCCCGATCTCGACTGAGAACTCTCAAGATCTCCGTTTCCGCCAACCCATTTGATTAACACAGCGTTTGCAAAACGGTTGTAGCCGGTTGCGATAGGTGTTTGGGCTCCAGCCCCTTGGTTAACACAGCTATTTCATTGGGCGATCGAATTCCGTCTATCGAAAACGCCTTCAGAACCCCAACGATTACTTAGGTTTCCTGACTGTTAACTCCGTCCGGTGCCATTCAGGAGAATCACTCAGTTCGTGGCAGAGAAATCGGTCGGCACTCAAGGCAGCCGCCGGATTCGTAAAAGGTGACCCAAATACGAACTGAGTCATGGCTAGTTCGTATTTTCGCGTTGAGCTGGCGGCCACAAGAATCGATCCGCCAACACGCCGGCAGCTATGCCAACCAAGTAGCAAACGAGATCGCTCCAAAGAAAACCAAAACCTAAAACCAGCCCACCCAACGTCGTGCTTCGGATGCCATCGATCCAGGGCGCGTGATAAAGCTGGCTAACCTCAACCGCGAAGGCCAGAACCAACGAGATGATGCATCGCTGAAAAAGAGGACGACCTGCCAGGACAAAGCTCACGACCAGAAACAACATCAACGCCCACAGAACATCGCCGCTGTATTCACCGATGAGGCGTTGCTCAAGCTATACTGAATGCGATGAATGCCAAACGAATACCCACGAAAAACGACATTGCGAGGCTCATATCTGAATTGGACCTAACGGAGACACTTTTGTTATTGGATTGCTTGAGAGGGGTGCAGTTTTGGATTAAAGATGCCAACGGGCGCTATCTACGTGTCAATCAGACGTTTCAATTGGACTACTCCCTAGCGTCGATGGCAGAAGCGAATGGCAAGACAGACCACGATCTGTCCCCACCCTGGATTGCTGAAGCATTCAGAGCAGACGACTCGCTCGTGTTACGCGGTCAAAGAATCGTGAATCGAATTGAGCTAATCAGCGGTTACGATCGCGTGCTCCGTTGGTATCAGACCAACAAGCTCCCCCTAAGAAATCATCGAGGGGATTTCGTGGCCACGGCGGGAATCGCGATACTTCTTCCCGATCTCAAGGGGCCATCGTTTCCTTTGCCACAATTGGCGCCGGCATTGGAG
>JBIKLJ010000206.1:0-8514 GCA_044359895.1 Pirellula sp. | reverse complement strand
ATTTGCTTGCGCAAACTACAAAGTGAGTGCCATTTGGCTGGCGCTCGCTAGCCGATTTCTAAAGATGATCGTACTCGGAACTTGAATCTTCCCTGAGTGTTCAGACAAAGAATTTTAAGTTAAGTCTTTTGGCGGTTTGGGAACGGAGCTTCGGTCTCAAACAAAACGGTCAGAATACAATTGGGGCGGCGAATTGGATTTGGACCATGAAATCCAAGATTCGGAGCTGAGGACCGAATGAAGAATGCCCTTGGTAGCGGGCCAAAGTTGTGTTGAATTTGGCAAGGCGTGAATTGGAGTGAATGAAAGAGTTTGGATTGTTTATGGTGGGGTGGATTCTGTTTTTGGTGCGCATTGCTTGGCAATCGGTCGCGATTGTTTTGCTGGTTAGCGTTGTTGCAACCATCCCCATTCTACAATTTGCAAGTTTAGGATACATGCTTGAATGCGCTGCTCGCGTTTCCCGTGGGCAGCCTTGGTGCAATTGTTTTCCAGGCTCGAAGTTGGCTGGGCAGATCATGCTGGTCGCTCTATGCGCATTCATAACGTGGTTGCCGTTTTGGTTCTTGGCAGATCTTGCGTACACCGCAGAGATCATTGAACCAGGGGCGAATTCGGCCCGTTTCCTTCGCATCGCTGCTCGAATAGCCGCTGCAGGGTGGATTGCCTGGGTGTTGTGGGCGGTATTTCGGGGTGGCAAGATTCGGCATTTCATTTGGCCCGCTCCTATCCTTGCGATGAGAAGCCTCTTTTCCAGCCAATTTTGGCGAGACGCGGAAAATCAACTTTGGCAATTTGCAAACTCTTTGAAGCTACCAAGGCTATTGCTGCTTGGCTGGATGGCTTCCGTGGGTGCTTTGATTTGGTTGACTTTCCCTGCCAGCTTGATCGTCTTGGGGCTGTCGAGTCCAGATAGCGGAGGTGCGGGGGTCTTGGGGTTGCTGGGAGCGGTTCTTATGACTTGGGTATTGCTTCAGTTGCCGCTGCTGCAAGTGAAAATGGCTCGGGACTATCGATTTCTATCGGTGTTGGACGTAAGAGAAAGCAGGAGAATATTCCAAGCAGCGCCATGGTCCGTGTGCCTGGCAACCTCGTTCTTTTTTTTGCTGGCAATTCCTTTGTACCTATTTCGAATTGAAAAGCCACCGTCGGAGCTATGGTGGATTTTCTCGATCTTCTTTGTGCTGTTTATGTTTCCGGCAAAGCTTGCAATTGGATGGGCAGTACGCCGCGCTTGCGACAAACAACTGAAATCGGAAGGGCGTTCCTTTCGTTTGTTCTGGCTATGGCGGTATTGTGCCTGGGTCCCACAGTTGGCGGTTGCCTTGGTCTACCTTGGCACGTTGTACCTGGCTCGTTTTGCACTTTGGGAAGGGGCTGCAAGTGTGTACTTGCAGCATGCATTCTTACCGCCCGTTCCGTTCTTCATTCAATGATTTTGTCTGCAGCTCAGGAACTGACAACTCAGGAATGGAAAGCGCTCGGGCCTTGTTAGACTTTAGTAGCAAGAAGTTTGGCAATAAGTTCTGGCTTGTTTTCGGCTCGAAGGTGTGCCAATTGATCATGCGGGACCCCAATCTTTTCCAAGTGCGTGAACAGGCTATCCCAGACCTTTTCGCGTTTTTTTCCTTCGGACAGATACAGATCGGTCAGTAGCTCTTGAGCTCGCTGAAGGGACACATTGTCCTGGTTCTTGTAATAGTTCTTGATGATCGACTGCTGATATTTGGAATAGTTTTCCATTGCCATGATGCGATTCGCTCCTATTTTGATTCTGTATGAGTCCTAATCGGTCCAGTCACTATTTTGCGGCGTCTCAAGATGGATCGGAACAACCCGATCTCAATCTTGAATCCATCACCAAGGGTTCTACAGCTTGATCGCGTAGATCGCTTCGAAGGTTCTTAGGAAGATTGTGTTTTCTGCAAACACGGGTGTAGCGACCGCATTTCCTTCCAGCTTATTGGTGCCGATGATCTGGCCTTCATTTTCAAGGGAGAGTACGAAGGTGGTGGCATCCTCCCGGGTGCAATAGAGTTTTCCGTTAGCGACAATGGGGGAACTGCTGAATTGTCGATTGCTTTTGGGGAGCTGCGTTGTCCAAACGACATCTCCGGAATCGGGTTTGAGGCAGGTGACAAGGCCTTTGTCCCCAAGCAGATAAATCCGTCCGTCGTAAACCGCGGGCGTTGGAACGTCGGAACCAAAATCCTTTTGCCATGCAATTCGCTTGTCGCTTTGAATTCCAGGATCGGTTTTCATTCCCGTTAACGTCGCACCGCGCGAATAAGGGCAAATGACAAATCCGTCTGTGGCTACGGGGGATGCGATGGAGCGGAAGTACTTGTCGGCCCCTGGGTTGAATCCACCAATCTTCCACAGCAGTGTTCCGTCGGATGCTGCATGAGCGGTAACGTGGTCCGCTCCAACGGTGTAAAGAGTTTCGCCTTCTTTGTGACGCACTAAGGTTGGGGTGGTGTACGACTGGTTCGCTTCTTCTGGAACATCCAACCAACGATCGGCTTTCCACAATTCGCTACCATCCGTCTTATTCAATGCGACCAGAAAGCTAGGGCCTGTTTGCATAACAGCAATCACCAAGGCATTTTTCGTTAAAACAGGCGAAGTACCAAGATCCCACCAAAGCGAATCCTCCCCGTATTTTTCTTGCAAGTTGAATTGCCAATTCCCGGTGCCATCCAGAGAAACGCTTGCGACGTCACCGCTCTTGAAATAGACAAAAACATCCTTTCCGTCCGTTGTGGGTGACGAATTGCTTCCGCTGGCTTTGGCGTGTTTTGCAGGCCGTTCCTTGCCGAATGTCTTTCGCCATTGTTCTTTGCCATCTAGATCAAGGCAAAGCAACGTGTTGGTATCCTGTTCCCCGAGAGTCATATAGATTTTGTTTCCAGCAATAATCGGGGTGGAAGCCCCGCGTCCGGAAAGGGGCATCTTCCATGCGATGTTCGCGCTCTCGCTCCATTGGGTAGCATACTGTCCCTGGGGGGCAGTTCCGTCTCCGTTGGGGCCTCGCCAATTCGGCCACGGTGATTGCCCGTTGGCCTGCGATCCAAAAAACGCAGTGAACGAAACGAGCCCGTAAGCGGCCATGCCGCATAGAAAACCAATCCTATTCAAGTCGCTTTGTTTATTCATGTTGATTCCTATCTCAAGTTATCTATTGTTTAGCATACTAACCCTGATCATTACCTCTCAGCAGCGGGCGTTCGCCGAGACGTACCCTCTCTCTTTTCAAGTTGCATTCCAATCCCTGAGGGGAGGGGTTTATTCGTACTCGATCAACAGGACAAACGAACACCATTGACCGATTTGCCAGGAAGCACTCGATGTCTATTCTAATGCATCAACTTCGTACGGTTCTTCATCGTCTTGAATTTTCCTGCCCCGAAGCCGTTGACGCTCCATGGAAACTCGTTTTGGGGTTTCGATACGAAGGATAACAACGTCCTTTGCCGTCAGAATGATATTGATAAAGGCGACCATCAAAGCACAGAATAGCAATGCAATGATACTTGAAAGGAATTCAGCGGAATTCCACGTTTGGGAAATGGTATCTGGAAAGAGTTCCGCCAGGGTCCAAAACAGGTTGGGAAAACAATACCAATCGTAGGTCAGTCGCTGATAATTGTTCACCGCTAAATTAATCGAGCAAGTCAGCACCACTGCGGAAATGACTAGAACCAAGGAAATGGTAAGGGCGGTTACCAGTCGGCCTGTATGCAGTCGGCGAAGCGCGGCCATACAAATCAAACGAACGATACCCAAATACAGCGCCATGTATCCCACCAGGGTTATTGCGTACGCCATCGTATGCAAACCGACGTCCGTATTGGTTATGGGGATCAACAATTGACAAGACAAAACAAGTGTGATGGCCGGTCCTGCAAAACTTAAAAGCACGAACAAGTAGCCGGGGCCTGCGCCTGGATTGAGCCAAGTCAGAAACAACCTTGCTAAAAGCGAATTGGGAAGAGTGCGGCGCGCTCGAGCGGGAATGATTCCCTGTTCGCCCATCATGATGCTGCCCGCTATTCCCCAATGGACAAACAAAAGATTCAACACCACGGCTATCATGAAAGACATCGAGTTGCGATCGCCGTTGCGAATAGCCAACAGACCACCGAGCATCGCAATGACCAAACCAATCGTCAGCAAGGGGATACGAATAGGAGTCGATCGATTTTCGCTAACGACACCGATAGAACACCCGCCGCAACGAAGAAAGAGCCAACAGTACAAGATTGCTGCGAGAAGAAAGACTCCAAAGGAAATCCAACCTTCCCAAGGGACGGTGCCAAAAGCGACGGTTGCCGAAAGAATCCCTCCGACAGCAATCGATGCGATGATCTGAGCCCCAAGCACCAGTATTGAGAAAAAGACCTGTTGGACTCGGTTTTTCGAAAAAGAAGCGATCGATATCGCAAGCGTGGATAACGTCAGGCTGCATGAAATCAATATCAACAACGACATCGCAATTACGTCCAAGGTGACACCTCGCAGAAGATACGTCAGCGCGATGCACGGCGCGATCACGGAAACGTAGATCATCAATTGCAAGGCGGCAACGCTCAACTTGCCCAACATGATGTGGCGAGGTGAAAGCAAAGACAACGACAGAGTTTCAAACGTCCCGTCCTCAAGCTCGGAAGCCATCGAACGAAACGATGCTTGCGGAATAATGATCAGGGCAGGCACAATCAAAATCATGGCGTACCCGATCAGAAGGGGTGCGCCATTCGATGCGTAGTAGATACTAGGTATCATACTCACGATGGCTAAAATCGACCAAGCCAGAACGATAATCGTGAGAAGAATCAGCGTGAACGAAAACTGCTTACTCTTCAGAGCTTGCCTGGTCTCTTTGACCAAGATGGGATTGACCCACTGGCTCGCTTTCATCAAGCGACGGTCCCACGGCGTATCTCCCTCGACCAATTGGCGGATGGTCGCTGCGTGCTCCGACGGGACGGCTGTCAACATTACGGGGGGAATGGCACCGGAAGGACCTTGACCTTCCGGACCGGACGCGGGGTGAACCAAGGAACTCATTGAATTGCTCCCGTGGTGATCTTCATGAAAACATCTTCCAATGTTTCCTGTCTGACTGCAAATTCCGAAATCAAGAAGTCTGCTTTCACGATGGCCTTTAGCATTTCTGCCTGTTCTTCCGATCCGCCATCGAATTGGAATGTCAATTTGTTCTCCGTCCTGGCGATTTGCGACACGTTGGGCTTATTGGCTAACCAGGTTTCTAATTGTTCCCCTTGGCGGATTGCAACCAACTGAACCCAGGTTGAGCCTCGAAGTCTCCGTTGAATCTCCGTGACGCTTCCGGTTGCGAGCAATTGCCCACGTTCTACGATCCCCACTTGATCGCACATTTCAGCCAGCTCGGTCAAAATGTGTGAAGAGACCAAGATGGTCGTTCCCTCCACAGCTAACTGCTGAATCATTTGTCGC
The DNA here is from genome assembly GCA_044359895.1 of Pirellula sp. Classification (GTDB taxonomy): domain Bacteria; phylum Planctomycetota; class Planctomycetia; order Pirellulales; family Pirellulaceae; genus JBKCUI01. The sequence goes on along the minus strand of JBIKLJ010000206.1, from coordinate 3,033 downwards.
AGTTCGATGCGAGCGCGCGGGTCAAGTCCATTCGCCGGTTCGTCCAAGATCAATACTGCCGGCGAGTGGATCATGGCGCGTCCAAGGCAAAGCCGTTGCCGCATCCCTTTCGAAAGACCCGTGATAGGCTTCGAAGCAATTTTATCTAAGCCAGTGAAAGAAAGAGTTCGGCGAAGTGCCGACATGCGATCTTTTCCGAGCAATCCGTAAGCGCGAGCAAAAAAATCCAGATACTCAACACAGTTCATGTTGGGATACATCGAAAACCCATCGGGCATAAATCCCAATCGTCGCCGAACCAGATCGGGATCGTTGATCACCGAGAAACCATCTACGATCGCATCGCCATAGCTGGGCAGTTCCAGCGTGGATAGTATTCGCATGCTGGTTGTCTTGCCTGCACCGTTCGGGCCAATGAAGCCAAAGACTTGTCCACGGTAGACCTCGAAGGAGATATCGTTGACAGCTTTGGTCTTCCCGAAGAATCGATGCACGCGTCGCATCTCAATCATGGGATCGCTGGATTCATGGTAGTTCGCAACGGATACATCGACCATAGAATTCTTAATTCGCTCGTTCAGGATCGGTGGTGCTAATTTGCTGGGTTGGCAAGCCGTCGTCCGCAAACGGGCTAGAACCAGGTAGGGTCGATTCACGAGCCATGGCTGCTATGATTCCAAAAGGCAACAGAACTAAAAAGGCAAGTGCGAACAGAGTAAACGTCACGCATGGAATCAACACGAACACCGTGATGGCCGCGACCGCATTTTCGCCTCGTGATACCAAAGCCAGTCGCACGACCATGAACAAGATCGCGCTAATGGCGGTTAAGAGAAACAGACTACGTAATGTTAATTTATCGCCCATGCTTCATTCGCCTTTGGTAGGAATCCCAATAGCATCTATCGCCCATAACGCCGAGGAATATCCGGGATTGCTGTGCCTGGCCCAGTATAACGTATTCTCCGCAACTCGTATTCTGATAACCGTTCCTGCCACAGCCCGTGCGGTCAATATTGGAGTGCCCAAGTCAAGTTGGCTGCCCAAGTTTGAAAATCGTATCGAATTGCAGTTTTGTTACTGGCTGAACGCTCAGACGCGAGCCCTTTCGGAGCAGCTCCATCCCTTCCAATTTCGGCAACTGTTTCAGCTGAGCAAGGGACAAGGGCATTGAGAATTTAGATTCGAACTGAATATCAACCATGTACCACGTTGGGTTGTCCGCTTTGCTTTTCGGATCAAAATGCGGGTCTTGGGGATCCCAAGCCGTAAAATCGGGGTAGGCAGTTTTGCAGATGCGGGCCGTTCCCACCACGCAAGAAGGGTTGGCGTTGCTGTGGTACACCAGGACGCGATCATCCAGTTGCATTTGGTCTCGCATGAAGTTCCGAGCCTGATAATTTCGCACTCCGTCCCAGTGCGTGCTACCATCTTTTGCCGCTTTTAAATCGTCAATTGAGAAGACATCAGGCTCCGTCTTCATCAGCCAGTACTTGAATTTCGTTGCGACAGCCATTCGGCGTTATCCATCTGTTACACTAAGCGGGATGATTCTACACGTGGACATGGATGCATTCTATGCATCAATCGAGCAGCGAGAAAACCCAAACCTGAAGGGGCGGCCCCTGATCGTAGGCGGCTCGGCGGAAGGCAGAGGCGTTGTGGCTGCGGCCAGCTACGAAGCTCGATCGTTTGGGATTCATAGTGCCATGGCCACTCGGAAGGCCATGCAGCTTTGTCCCAATCTCGCCATTGTTCGACCTCGCATCGATTTCTACGCCAAAGTCTCCCAGGAGATCCGATCAATCTTCGCCGAGTTCACACCGCTCGTCGAACCTTTATCACTGGACGAAGCGTTCTTAGACGTGACCGCGACCGCTCATCTGTTTGGTTCCCCCGAAAACATCGGGCGATCCATCAAACAAAAAATTCTAGCGGAGCTTCAATTGGTCGCGTCGGTTGGAATGGGGCCCAACAAATTCATCGCGAAGGTTGCCAGCGATCTTCGCAAACCGGATGCGCTTGTCATTGTTCGTAGTGAAGAAACGCAGGACTTTCTGGATCCACTTCCGATCGAACGGGTATGGGGAGTCGGCAAGGTAACTTCAGCCGTCTTTCGCAAGCTGTCGATTCGAACCATCGGCGAACTTCGGAGACTCGATTTAGAAACACTTCGATCCATCTTCGGGAACTCGGCCGAGCACTATTGGTCGCTATCGCGAGGAATCGATGCACGCAAAGTCATGCCCGATCGAGAAGCCAAATCGATATCGAGCGAGACCACTTTTTCCGCCGACATCGACGATCGTGAAGCGCTCGCTAGTTGCTTGGTTTCTTTGGTGGAATCGGTATCGCGAAGGCTTCGAAACCATCAACTTCGTTGCAAGGGGATCGAAGTGAAAGTCAAGTATTCGGACTTCCAATTCCTTTCGCGATCGCAAACTCTGCCGATGGCTACCGACGTCACATCCGAGCTGCTCGAAGCCGCGACCAGGTTGTTTCATGCCAAAGTTCCTGACGACGGAAAGTCGGTTCGTCTCTTGGGTTTTGGAGTTCATCATTTCGAGCAATGCGAATTGGCTCAGATGTCACTTTTTGACGAGGAAACGCATCAGCGAGATCGCAAGTTGGACTCGGTCACCGACATCATTGCAGAAAAGTTTGGTAACGCCGCCATTCGCCGCGGTGGAAAAAAGAGATAGTATGTAGATGCCCTCTGGCGACATTCGGGCTCGCCCCGATGTGTCGCAATAGGTTTGGTGTGCTAATCGGCCAAGCGACCAAAACCATCTAGCTTTCTTGGGCCGAAGGCCCACGAAAGCGTTCTTAAAGGGATCCCTATGTTAGCGCACCAAACCTGTTGCGAAGGAGGGCTCAAGGCCCACCTTCGCGTTGCCGACTGTAGCAATCGTTTTCCACCGCCCCTCGCCCTCTTGTTCGATCAGCATTACCTCGCGAAACGTGTAGTGAAAGGGCAAGATGGTCGCCGAAATATCCGCGAAGATTTGATCCGTACACTTAGGGTTTGTAGAG
>JBIKLJ010000205.1:0-8547 GCA_044359895.1 Pirellula sp. | reverse complement strand
AAAGTGCTTCGTCGGGCTGATCGACCAGCCGGCCTTTGTCGAGATGCTGGATGCGATCCGCGCGACGGGCGGCTCGTAAATCGTGAGTCACCATCAAGATCGTTTTGTTCAGAGATCGCTGCAGCGTTCCGAGCAAATCTAAAATCTCATGCGCTGACTTGGCGTCCAAATCCCCGGTCGGTTCGTCGGCCACGATCAAGGTTGGATCGGTGACGATAGCTCGCGCGATACCCACCCGTTGTTGTTGTCCGCCAGAGAGCTGACTGGGCAAGTGCGAGTTGCGATCATTCAAACCCACAAGTTCCAATGCAGTCATGACTTGTTCGCGCCGCTTTCTCGCACTGAGCGGCAGAAGCAACAAAGGCAGTTCGACGTTTTCGAACGCCGAAAGAACAGGCAGCAGATGATAAAACTGGAACACGAACCCAACGTGTTCGTTGCGCCATCGAGCCAATTGCGATTCGTTCATGGTCGATACGCATCGGTCGCCGACCCAGATCTCGCCTTCGCTGGGTGTGTCCAGTCCGGCGATCAGATTGAGCAGCGTTGTTTTGCCGGAACCGCTAGGCCCCATCAAGGCCAGGAACTGGCCCTCTGGCACATCGAGGTCCAAATCGTTTAGGACATTCACACGTTCGGCACCTCGTTTGAAGTATCGGGACACATGCGAAACTCGAACAATTGGTTTGGAGGTCACTCGTTAGGCACCTTGAACAATGGAGGGGGGGTGAATTGCGGTCGAGGCGAAATCATTGGAAGGATTCGCTTTCTCGACATCAATCCATTTTGGATGAAATCTATTTCTCTGGGGAGCTGAAGAACACGACAATCGCGCTCATTTCGGGCTTCAGGTACGCGCCTTGTTCTTCTTCGGGAACTCGTACAGCAACGCGAACCGGCACCGCTCCTTTGGCTCGGTCGGCGATGGGCATCAGACGCGACACAGTTCCTTGGTACACTCGTTTTGGATAGGCCTCTGATCGAACTTCGCATAATTGTCCCGCAAACACTTTGGAGATATCGCGTTCTTGAATGTTCAAGTCGATCTCCAGGTCGGAAAGGTCTGCGATATCGCAAACGCTGGTCGATCCACTGAAAGCGACGGGATTAACTAGATTCCCTTGCTCTGCATTCTTTTTGAGGATGGTGCCAGAAATGGGAGCCCGAAGAGTGCAATTATCCAGTCGCCATTCCGACTTGATCAGATTGGCTTCGGCTTGAATGATGGCTGCCTTGGCCATTTCAATTCGTTCTTTTCGAGGGCCTTCCTTCATCATGTCTAGCGATTGGCGAAGCTTTTCAACTCGCTTACGGGTGCTAAAGAAACTGCTTTGAGCCTGTTCGAATTCCGTCATCGAGATCGAGTTGGATTTAATGGCCTCTTTCAAGCGTTTGTATTGCGACTCCAGTTGAACCACCAATTCTTCTTGTTCTTGCAGGTCGGCAGTGGCGCCCGCGATCTCTTGTGGTCGAGCACCTGTTTCCAGTTCCGAAAGTTCCGCCTTGTTTCGCATCAGGATGCCGCGCATTTGTTCGACGTCGGCTTGGTATTCTGTCCGTTCGACCTCTGCGAGAACATCCCCTTTGATCACGCGTCGACCTTCTTCGATGTTCAGGCTGACAATGCGACCGCTCACTTGAGGACTCACCAGGACTTGGTGCTTCGCGATGACGTACCCTCGAGATTCAAGAGCAATGGGGTTGGACGTACCACTAGGTGCATCGTTACCAGACGAGGGAGTGGGCGATTTGGTCGGCGTCGTTGCAGTAGTAGGTGCGGGTTTCGTGGAGACGTTCGCGGCAGGGGTGGGGGGAGTGTCGGCGATCTTTTGCTCGTCCGTGGGCCGAGTGAAACCAACCAAGGAAGCGATTTTATCGTCGCGATAGGCTAGCCAAGTGCAAACGATGCCAAGAGCAATCACCAGAAGCCAGGGAATCCAGCTTCCAGACCGCTGGTTATCCAAGCGATCTTCTTTTGCAATCTTTAACGAGCGAACTCGGGCATCCAGCGACAGGGTCGCGTCCCGGCCAGGTATTTTTTCGCCAGTGGGAGGTAAGGGGGTACTTTGAGAACTCACGCGAAATCCCAGTCAATAACAGATTCAATCGATAAACAAAGCTACGCTAGTGTAGTGCCTAGGGGGGGAATTTGATACCTCAAGATTCAACCAGAATGAGCAGATGATGCATTTCGAATGATCGCTCGTTGGGTGACTACGTTTTCGCCGATGTAGAACAGTTGTCGCTCAACTGTTCTTGAAGCTTGCAATGACTCTCCAGATCAAGTTCCCTCGCGAAGGCACTATTTGCTAGACTGGGATTCAGAAGACGCAATGGAAACGTTGTGTTCTTGTCACTGAAATCGTGAAGGGGGCCTAGTTGGCAGTTCCGAGCAGTTGAGGACAACTGCTCTACATTGTCGAACAGTTGTCCCCAACTGTTTCAGAAGCTTGCAATAACTTTCCATCTCAAGTTCCCGCGCGAAGGCACTATTTGCTAGATTGGGATTCAGAAAACGCAATGGAAACGTTGTGTTCTTGTCACTGAAATCGTGAAGGGGGCCTGGTTGGCAGTTCCGAGCAGTTGAGGACAACTGCTCTACATTGTCGAACAGTTGTCCCCAACTGTTTCTGAAGCTTGCAATAACTTTCCATCTCAAGTTCCCGCGCGAAGGCACTATTTGCTAGATTGGGATTCAGAAAACGCAATGGAAACGATGTATTCTTGTCACTGAAATCGTGAAGGGGGCCTGGTCGGCAGTTCTGAGCAGTTGAGGACAACTGCTCTACATTGTCGAACAGTTGTCCCCAACTGTTCCTGAAGCTTGCAATGACTTTCCATCTCAAGTTCCCGCGCGAAGGCACTTGATGCTAGATCGATGATTAGAAAACGAGATGGAAACGTTCAGGTGTATTCACTGAAATCGTGAAGGGGGCCTGGTCGGCAGTTCTGAGCAGTTGAGGACAACTGCTCAACATTGGTGCAGCGATTTCCGGTTCTCGAAACCTGTTAACAACTTCATCAAAAGCCTAGCTTTTTCGACAATGGATTGTTGGTGTGCACTTCCGATTTAAGAGTGAACAGGTATCTTTTATCGTCTTCAACGAACCCCTTCCTTTCTCCAGGTTTTGCTACAACATCATGCCAAAGATCGCCGCGTTTCCAAAAGCTTACATGCATGCGTTGTGCAAAGATGGTTCGATGAAACTTGCGGAATGGTTCGAACTGGCCTCGACGCTCGACATCGATGGTTTGGAATTCTACGCAGGCTTTCTCGAAATGGAGGACCAGCGGATGTGGCCCATATTTCGGCAGCGAGCGAGTGATCTTGGTCTGCAAATTCCAATGTTGTGCTGTTCCCCCGACTTCACTCATTCTGATGAAACATTTCGCAACAAGGAAATCGCAAAGCAGAAACATTGGATCGAAATGATCTCGGTTCTGGGGGGTAGCTACTGCCGAGTTTTGAGCGGGCAACGTCGACCAGAACTCACTGACGCACAAGGAGTACAACTTGCAGCGGATAGCATCTATGCTTGCTTGCCTTTCGCTCAAGAACGCGGGATCACGCTGATCCTTGAGAACCACTACAAAGATGACTTTTGGGAATATCCCGAGTTCGCTCAGAAAATGGATGTGTTTTGCGAGCTGGTGAACGCGATCGATCACCCTAATTTTGGAGTGAACTATGATCCGAGCAACGCCTACATCGCAGGCGATGATCCGCTAGAATTGCTAAGACGCGTTGTTTCACGTGTTGTTACCATGCATGCCAGTGACCGCTATTTGATCGAAGGAACGCTCGAAGATCTTCGAAGCGAAGAAGGTGGTTCAGCTGGGTATGCCAAGCGGTTGCGACACGGGGAGGTGGGTAAAGGCCTCAATGATTACGATGCGATTTTTACTCAGCTTCGCCAAGCTGGGTTCGACAGTTGGATCAGTATCGAAGACGGTGTCGAAGGAATCGACCAGCTGCGCCGAAGCGCTCAGTTCCTTCGGGCGAAAGTAAAACAGCATTGGGCTTAGCTCTGCAGCAGGCCCCCGCGTTATCGTCGCACGTTGGTGCTTTGCGATTGGGCTGTGATTTGCTTCTCTTTCTGTCTCGCAATCACTTCTCCCGAAGCACTTCCTGCAATGTTACCAGCTCTCGATAGGAGTGGCCGGGTGTAGAACGGCAAGTACGCCGCGCCAGGGATAAACGATGTCGCTTGCGAAACAAGATCACCTCCCATGCGACCGTAAACTTCCGGATACATGTTCCGTTCCAGTTTCCAATCTTGCTTGGCACGGGCGTACGATAACGCGTCGCTGGATACGGAAGCGTCGCGGATCAGTGGCACTACCGGTAACCAGTTGACGGCTGTGTAAGTGCCCGGGTAACGCTGGTCGTAAAGTTGCTTGACGTAGGCGGAATGAAAAACTGATTCCTCGCGCGACGTCGAATTGATGGATAGGGTGTTGGTAAACGGGTTGTAACCGTCTCTTCCAAATGCACGCCCAGGGAATAAACAATATCCCACATGGTAGAGCGTGCCACCCGTGTATTTCCAGAAAGGTGCGATGCGATCGTTGCTTTGAAGCCTGCTCCATTGCTGACCCGGGTTGTACTCGCGGACATCAATGTTGACCCCTTTGAGTCCGTTATCATCCAAGTAGTCCGAGGCCGCTTGTACCGCCAGCATGCGACGTTCCGAAAGGGGAATCGCTTCGTCTGGATCGTTTGACGGAAACCATTTGCGAATCACTTTTCTCGGATACTGGACGACTTTCTCCAGCTTATCGATGCGTGGATGGTGGCCCCCCGTGGTGATTAAATTGGGAGTTCTTGGAAGATCTTCCAAAAGCTCCTGCCTCGAAATTCCATAGCGGTAGGTGTTCTGAACACATCCCAACGACGCAAAACTTGCCAGAAGCAAGATCGCGAAAGCAATCAACCTGGAGTTGGTAAATCGAAGGGGTGTCTGACTCACGGTGCCTAAATCCAATGTATCTAACGCACTTGTGCGGCTAGCGAATTGGCTGTCTGCGCACGGTTGGGGTTTCTGGCGATTTAGGCAGTCGAATTTCAACAACACAGCCTGCCCCTGGGGCAGATTCGATCCATACATCACCTTCGTGAGCATCTATAATCCGCCGGACATTTGCAAGAGAGATTCCAAGACCGCGACCATGCTCACGCCCGCTGTAGTACAAATCCCAGGCTCTTTGCGAGGACTCATGCGACAATCCGGGCCCGGTGTCACTTACCGCGATTCGAATTTCTTCAGGCTCATGCCCATCGGTGGTTGCAGATTCACCGCAGAATACTCGGATTCGATCGTTCGGACCGCACACTTGCATCGCGTTGTGCAAAAGAGACAAAAGGGCTTCGGTCAACGAAGCCCGCTCGATTGCGGCATAACATGGTTTTGGCCCGACTTGCAACTCGACCTGGATTTTGGAATGCTTCCAAGTTTCCGAGTGCATTTGCATCATTTCACGGACTGTTTCCCCGACGTTTTCTGTTCTAACGGTTAATGGTCTTGGCTGAACGACACGCATCATTTCCGCTAGCATTTCGTGCGCTCGCATGGTCTGATCCACGATGGTTGCCAGCGAACGTCGGTCAGCCTCTGTACTTGCTGTCGCGATCAATTGTTGAGCCCGAGCGGCGATATTCGCGAGCGGGTTGTTGATTTCATGAGAAAGACCATACGCAAAGCTGTAGATGGCTTGGTTGCATTCTCGCTGGACCGATTTTTGAAATTGCTCGGAGCTGCTCATTGCGGAAATAGCGGAATGAATGGCGGCTGAACAACTGCGGGCAAGTTCGGCATTCGATCGATTGGATTCGGCATCTTGGACGTTGATTCGGCCCTGCGAGAATTGATGCAAAAGATGTTTCAAGCGAAGTCCAACCGGCCCAGGTTCTAGTTGGAAATTGGATTCCGATTCGAATTTTGTCAGAATCTTCTCTAGTTCATCATTCACTTCCTCGACCGGTTTTGGGCGACATACCTTTCCAATGGTCGATTGATTCATGGCGACGGACATCAATCGATAGCTTAGTTCGGATGCAATCTGTGGCGAGATCGATCGAGAGGGCTTCGATGCCTTTGCCGCCCGACGAATCGTCTGGGAATTCCTCACTTCAGAATCGACCAGTTCATGAAGAGGCTTCGGCGCTTTATCAATTTTGAGGTCGGAATCGATGTGCACGTCGACGACCGTGTCCGAAGGCGCTATATTGTGGACGGTCTTGGAAGGTCCCGAAGAAGGTACTCGAACTGGATCGGTACCTGGGCGGCCTTTGGTGTTTTTGGTTCGAGTTTGCTTATTCATGGATGTTTCGTTTCAGCGCTAGTCCGGTTGTCGTTGCTAGTGATCGCTAAAACCATAACATAGGCCCTTGGGTGAGTCTACGAATAAAGCCACCTTGCTTGGCTTTACGGGGCAAGGTGGCTTTGTGTGGCAAAAGGTGGCTTTGTGGGATACCGGGCAAATCAGTTGATTCGCCTTTAAATTGCTACTGGTCGATCGATTTCTAGCAAATCGCAGACGCGATCTAGCAATCGGTCGGTGGTGAACGGTTTTTGCATGAAGTCGTTTGCGCCTGATGCTCGCAGGTCCGCAACCTTGTCTTGCTCAACCATACCCGAGATGCAAAGGATCTTGACGGAGTCCATGGTGCGATCACTGCGAACACGCTGGCATACTTCGCGGCCATTGATATCAGGCAACATCACGTCAAGAACTACCACGTCTGGGCGGAATTCTTTGACCTGCATTCCCGCGTCGAAACCGTTGTTCGCGGTTCGGATGTCGAATCGACCGTCGCGGTCGAAGGTATCGAACATCAAGTCAACCAAATCCTGATCGTCATCGACGATCAGGAGCTTCTTCTTACCGCTTTCCAACGCGTCGGTTGGAATGCCATTGTCCTTCATAAAGACGAACAATTGATCTCGAGGGATACGGCGGAAACGACTGCCGGGTACGCGGAATCCTTTCAGCGAACCGTTGTCGAAACAACGAATAATCGTTTGTTGGCTCACCTTGCAAATTTTGGCGGCCTCGCCGGTCGTAAAAACAGTTTTTGTGCTGGACATTGGGGGAACCATCCTTCCTGAATGTTCGTTGCAATCTTGACGACGGGTCGCCAAACTCACACGCTCGGTTTATCTTGTGACAGCAACCACGTCTGCCGAAGTTACCGAACCTACCTTGGTTGGGCGGAGAATATCGAAGTTGCGTAATTGGGGTCAAGATGGATTTCAAGACAAGTAGTTCACAGCGACTTCACAATCTGCGCAACTCGGGGGGCGAACGAATTTCCGATGGTCTCTGGTAATTTGGGTGCAAAGCCCAGGCGTGGTTGAAACGACTTGGTCTTGATTGCCCAGGTAGCGTCGAACAATGGTTGTCCCTCCAAAGAAGCAAGAGAAAGATTGAAAAATGTCCGTAAGTAACCAGTGCCGTTGGGGAATTCTTTCTACCGCAGCGATTGCAAAAAAGAATTGGCGTGCGATCACACAATCGAAGTCGGGGGTCATCACGGCAGTCGCAAGCCGAAGAGCTGACGCGGCTAAAAATTTTATTGCGGATTGCCAAGCCTCTGCACCTCAATCGCACCAACCCGAGGCGTTGGGCAGCTACGAAGCATTGCTCGCCAGGGCCGACGTGGATGCCGTTTACATCCCGCTTCCAACCGGCGTTCGGAAGGAATGGATCTTGGCTGCTGCAAAGCAAGGGAAACACGTGTTGGCCGAAAAGCCAGCTGCTGTGAGTGCAGCGGACTTGGAAGAAATTCTTACTGTCTGCAAAGAAAACAATGTCCAATTTATGGATGGGGTCATGTTCATGCACAGCGCTCGCATGAACGCTCTGAGAAAAGCGCTCGACGACCCTCAGCATATGGGGGATATCCGTCGCATCGCTTGCCAATTTTCTTTTCTTGGCGGTGACGATTTTTCGCAAAAGAACATTCGGGTCGACAGCCATCTTGAGCCTTTCGGCTGTCTAGGTGACTTGGGTTGGTACTGTGTTCGCTTCTTGCTTTGGGCCAACCGGTGGCAAACACCCACCGAAGTCGTCGGCCGATGCATCAACACTTCCCAAGGGGCCTCCAGCGAAGGGGAAGTTCCTTCGGAGTTCTCCGCCGAGCTCCGATTTGCAAATGGGGTTTCAGCGAGCTTTTACTGTTCCTTCCTCACCGGAAATCAACAATGGGCGCATGTAAGCGGCACGAAGGGGAATGTCTTTGTCAAGGATTTCGTGTTGCCCCATTTTGGCTGCGAAGCCAGCTTCGATGTCGAGAATCCTGTGTTCGTCGCTTCCGCATGTGACTTTCATATGATGGAACATACACAGCGTGTGGCGGTTCACGAGTATGCGAGTGGTTTCGCACCAGCTCAAGAAATCAACATGTTCAATACGTTCAATCAAATCGTCCAAACGAAAACGTTGGATCCACATTGGGGCGAAATCGCGCTGGCAACCCAGCGAGTCCTCGATCAGCTTTTTTCGAAATAGGGAACAGCCCTTGGGCTGGTCTGAATGCCATTCCCT